>JAYTUM010000063.1:0-2238 GCA_043744575.1 Acidimicrobiales bacterium
CCTGTAAGCAGACTCGACATCACCGCGAGCGCGGAACCACACAACACGAGACGGAGCGGTGGACCTCCATCGCGCGAGCGGTCAATTGCCCGTTGCAGCAACGAAGGTAACTCTGGGGAGTGCCTGAGTAAGTATGGAAATTCGTCGAGCACAACGAGGGTAGGACCCTGCCGGGTGGGGAGGTCGCCGAGGGCGAGTAGAGCTGCGTCCCAGTTTTCAATGGCGAGTTTTTCACCTGGAACTCGAAGATGTTTGCCGAGGGCAGCACCAAGACCCACCAATGCTTGACTCTTTTCCTCTTCAACTGCCTGGTAGTAGAAGCCATTGACGGCTTGTGTCAGGCGGCGAAGGAGGAACGACTTGCCTTGTCGGCGGCGTCCTCGCACCAAGGCCAGGTGGGTGCCTGGGCCAGATCCAGTGGCAAATGCGACTAGATCATCCCATTCTCTATTCCGGTCAAAGAGATCAGAAGGCCTTCTCATTTAAGGAATACTAGCAAGACTTTGTATAAGTTGGCCTTGTATTACATAGTATTCGCTCGCAGGAGTCTCTTTATATACGATTACAAGTTTGAGTTTGTATAACTACATTTTGTAAAAAAGGGGAGGCCAGTTGAGATGAGGCGAACTCTATTGATATTCAGTTCGCAAGCGAACTCTATTGATATTCAGTTCGCAAGCGAACTGAAGTAAACACCTCGTCTAACTGCACGAACACATCCTGGCCGTCGATCAACCGTTGGTGATCGCCACTGAACCGAATGTGCCCGTTGATGAAGGCCTCTTGGGCGTTTAGTTGGGCTGTCGCCACGGCGACCGCGGTTTCGTAATTCTGAGTGAAGCGCACATGCTCTGGGTTAGCCGCGCCGCCGCTGAACTTAACTGCACCGCTACCGACCTGCAGGCTGTAGGTGACATCGCCGAAGGGGGTAGAGGTGACGACTTGGGTGAGCCCAAACTCGTGCGTTATGCCGAGCTCCTGCACATGTGCGTTACTGGCGACCTCGGTGTCAACTGCGTTTATCCACTCGTCGCTGAGGTACTTAATTGCCATACCAAAAACCTATCGATCTGTGACGTTGGCGGCACTGCGGCGAAGGCGAATTACCTCAATCACCATTGGCAGAATTGATACGCACACGATCACCAAGATTGCGATCTCGATATTGTTCTTGACCGCATCGATCTCTCCCAAGAAATAGCCGAGGCTGGTTATGCCCACGCCCCAGAGAAGGCCGCCAGCGATGTTGTAGATCACAAACGTGCGGTATCTCATCGCGCCAATACCAGCGACAATTGGTGCAAATGTGCGCACGACGGGCACGAACCTAGCGATCACTATTGTCTTGGCGCCGTACTTCTCGAAGAACAAGTGCGCGCGCACTACATGTTGAGGATTGAACAGGCGCGACTTGGGCCGATCAAAAAGCGTGGGGCCGATTTGTTTGCCGAACAAGTAGCCGACCTGGTCTCCGGCGATTGCGGCGATCACGGTGACCCCAACTACAAGCGGCAGGGCAGGCAAGACATTGCCTCCAGCGTTTGACGATAAAAACCCCGCGATGAACAGCAGCGAGTCGCCGGGCAAGAAGAATCCAATGAGCAGTCCCGACTCGGCAAAAACAATGCCGGCCAGAAGCGCTAGGCCACCCGAACCGAGCCACTGCTCAATGTTGAACAGTGCCAACATGTTAAATATTACGCGGCGACCATGCTCTCGGTCTTACGACGCGAGAACGAGATTGCCACGATCAGAATCGCCAATGCCACACCAGCGATCGATAAGCGCGCCGCTGTATTGTCGCGCAGATTGATGATCGCCGGCAATGTCAGCAGCGAAACCAAGTTCATCACTTTGATGAGAGGATTCAGCGCTGGGCCTGCCGTGTCTTTGAATGGGTCGCCGACCGTGTCGCCGATTACTGCGGCCTTGTGTGGGTCTGAACCCTTGCCGCCGTGGTGACCGTCTTCGATGTACTTCTTGGCGTTGTCCCATGCACCACCCGCATTGCTCAGGTAGTTGGCCATCAACTGGCCCGTCAAAATCACTGCCGCCAAGAAGCCGCCCAGCGCCGCGTAGCCGATGCCGAATCCGACGATCACTGGCGACAACACTGCGAGCAGCGCCGGGGTGGTGAGTTCGCGCAACGATGCCGCCGTGCAGATGTCGATTACTGGGCCGTAGTCGGGCTGCTTTGTGCCGGCCATGATGCCGCCGTCACGAAACTGGTTGCGAACT
>JAYTUM010000064.1:0-2237 GCA_043744575.1 Acidimicrobiales bacterium
GAGCGCACGATCAAGCCCTTTGCCCCCGCCAGCAGGTCACCTAATTGTTCGGCGCTTCGATCGATTTGCAGATCGACTTCGTAGCCGGCTCGCCGTAGCGTCTCGAGCCCTGTCTCAGCAATTATTTCGGCGATAACGATACGTGGACGATTCATGAAAGTGCCTCAATTACATAGTCAATACAGTCGGTTAGATGTCGAACATCAGATGGTTCGATTGCCGGAAACGTGGCGATGCGCAGTTGATTGCGACCGAGTTTGCGATACGAATCAGTGTCGACAATGCCGTTGTCTCGCAGAATGCGGTTGATTTCGCTCGCTTCTATGCCGTTGATGTCGATAGTCGCGACGACGGGTGAGCGGTGACTAGGGTCTGCGACAAATGGCGTCGCAAACTCGCGCGAATCTGCCCAGTCGTAGATATGTTGCGACGACTCGAAAGTGCGCGCCGCGCACCACTTCATCCCACCGTTGTTGAGCATCCATTTCAATTGCTCATTCAGCAAAATCAATGTGCCGATGGAAGGCGTGTTTAGAGTTTGATTGGCGACAGAATTCTCGATGGCCAGGCTGATGTCGAGCGAGGCCGGGCACCAGCGGCCGGATGCGGAGATTTGAGAGATGCGCTCGAGCGCTCGTGGCGAACACAATGCGAACCAAATGCCGCCGTCCGAGGCGAAGCATTTCTGAGGCGAAAAGTAGTAGACATCAACCTCGTCTGTCGAAAATGCGATCCCGCCCGCGGCCGATGTGGCGTCGACGATGACGAGCGCGTTTGCTGGCGCGTCTGGGCGCACTAGTTTCATGACCGCACCAGTTGAAGTTTCGTTGTGTGTAAAACAGTATGTGTCGACGTCGGCGATCTGGGCGATTGGTACGTGTCCGGCTGGCGCTTCAATGACAATTGGCTCGCCGATGTGCGGCGCAAGTTGCGCAGCCTTCGCAAATTTCGCGGAGAACTCGCCGAAAGCGAGGTGCTCGCTTCGTTTATCGATTAGCCCGAACGTGGCGACATCCCAAAATAAAGTCGCGCCGCCATTTCCAAGAACAACCTGCCAGTCGCTAGGCAACGAAAAGAGAGCGCGCATTTGTTCGCGGATAGAGTCGACGATGTTGCGCACGGGTGGGCGGCGGTGTGAAGTGCCGAGAACATCGATCGACTGGCGCTGCAATGCACTCATTTGCTCGGACCGAATTTTGGAGGGGCCGCAGCCAAATCGGCCGTCTTGTGGTAGCAGTTTGCTGGGGATAGTGATTTTTGTTGTCACGGGCATATTGCAGTTTCGCAGTGGCTGTGTTTGTTACAGGATGATTTTACGAAAAGTTAGAAATCATCTGCAGTCGGGAAAGGGAGATTTGAACTCCCGGCCTCCACGTCCCGAACGTGGCGCGCTACCAAGCTGCGCTATTCCCCGGTTATTTGACCTTAAGCCTAACTGTTCACAGTTTCGGCTGAAACAGGCTTGACGGAAATACCTTCATGCCATAACTGGGCCGCCGAAACCGCTTGCGCGGCGCGGCGCAAGCGTAGGGCATCGAGCGGTTTAATCAGCCAGCCCTCTGCGCCACTGCGGCGGGCGAGGTGAACATCGGCGAGACGGTCAAGCAACATCAACACGGGAATACTTGGGATGCGGCCGTCACTGTGATCGAGCCGCAAGTTCATCGTCACGGCCATTGCGCCCATCGAACCAATTTGCAAATCGAGAATCGCGAGATCTGGGGTGCGTTGGGCAATCACGCTGGGCACATCGCGACCATTGCGAACGACGCTGAACGATGTATCGGGCGAGCCGAGCGCAGCTAAGACCTCGTCGAGCACCCACTGGGCGTCAGTGGCGAGCAAAATGTGCACGACGAAATACTAACCATTCGAATTACTTGCTGGATGTTGGGGCTTGATCGGCAACCAGGTGCGTGGCGATGACTCCGAGTGAGTCTGGGGATGCGACGTCCTGGTTCAGCAGCGGCACAAATGTAATGGGGGTCGGCGCGACGTGACCAACTAATTGGGCGACTCTCTCAACCTGCTGTGCCGCTCGCTCATTTAAATTCCTGAGGTTTCTATCTAGCTGCGAATAGTCGAACCCTGGTTCGCGAATCTCGAGGGCGGACGATTCATCAAATGACGGGTGCAACCGATTGACTATCAGCGCGGCAGTTGGCAGATGGGCAGCAGCGAGTTGTGAAATGAAGTATTCCGCTTCCTCGATTGCTTCGACGCTTGGCGAAGTAATT
>JAYTUM010000065.1:0-2218 GCA_043744575.1 Acidimicrobiales bacterium
AAGAAAAGTACCGACGGCACGGCCGGCCAGGTCTTGGGCGTGCACATGGTCGGTCCGTGGGTTACCGAGCAGTTGTCTGGTGGTTACCTCGCAGTCAACTGGGAGGCCACAGTTGACGAGATCGCCGAGTTCTTTCAGCCGCACCCAAGCCTCAGCGAATTGTTCGGCGAAACAGTGCTGTCATTGACTGGCAGAAGTATCAACGCCTAACGGCCACTTCATAGACTTAACGCTCGGAGCAACTCACAACATGGCTGACATCACACTTCCGCAACTAGGAGAGACGGTAACCGAAGGCACGATCACGAAATGGTTTAAAAAAGTTGGCGACGCAATCGCGGCAGACGAGCCATTGTTCGAGGTCTCGACCGACAAGGTTGATACCGAAGTGCCATCGCCGATTGCAGGCACAGTGACCGAAATTCGCATCGCCGAGGGAGAAACTGTTGCCGTCGGCACTGTGATCGCGGTTGTCGCCGCTGCCGGTGCGCCGGTCGCTGCACCAGCACCTGTTGCGCCGGTCGCGCCGGTCGCTGCAGCAGCACCTGTTGCGCCGGTCGCTGCGCCAGCACCTGTTGCACCTGTTGCGCCGGTCGCTGCGCCAGCTCCCGTTGCACCTGTTGCGCCGAGCGCTGTAACTAGTTCGAACAAATTGCTCTCGCCGGTCGTACGTCGCTTGGTGGGTGAGCACGGCATCGATGTCGAATCGCTAGTTGGCACAGGCCCCGGTGGGCGCATCACACGCGAGGATGTTCTCGATCACATCGACCGCACTGGCTCGACGCCAACAGCGGCGCAAACTTCGCAAGCAGCGCCAGTACCCGCACCTGAGACGCAAGTCGTGGCGCCAGCATCCGTACCACCAGTCGCTGCGCCCGCGAAAGTCGCTGCGTCAAGCGTCGTTCGTCAGCCGACAGTTGCTGGCGACCGCGAGACGATAACGCCGCTATCCAAGATTCGCCGACTAACCGGCGCGCATATGATCGCATCGAAGGCGACCAGCCCGCACGCGTTTAGCGTTGTCGAAGTCGACTACGCCAATGTCGACATTGTGCGCACTGCCCTCAAAGCGACTTTTAAATCGAGCGAGGGCTTTAGCCTCACGTACCTGCCGTTCATCTCGCGCGCGATTATCGACGCGTTGAGCGAATTTCCTAACCTCAATGCCAGCATCGAGGGCGACAACCTCGTCGTGCACAACTATGTCGACCTCGGGGTCGCCGTAGATATGGATTATCAGGGTTTGCTCGTGCCAGTCGTGCGCAGTGCCGAGTCGAAGCGAATGCGAGCAATCGCCCGCGAAATCAACGATCTCGCCAACCGCGCGCGCACCCGCAAGTTGTCGCCAGACGAAATTCAAGGCGGCACGTTTACGCTGTCGAACAACGGTTCAGCCGGCTCGGTTCTGACGATGGCGATCATCAACCAGCCTCAGGTGGCGATCATCTCGACCGACGCTATCGTGCGCAAGCCCGTTGTCGCACAACTTGTCGACGGTTCTGAGAGCATCGCAATTCACCCAGTCGGCAACTTGGCGATGACTTGGGATCACCGTGCCTTCGATGGGGCGTACGCCGCGCGGTTCTTGTCGCGCGTCAAAGAAATCCTCGAAACACAGGATTGGTCAGCGGAGATTTAGCGCAATGCCCGCGACTTCGCCATTGCACGTGCGATGGTTGGGTCGCGTTCCGTATCGTGAGGCGCTCGCGTTGCAGTATGGGATTTTTGATCACGGCCGCCAACAGCACCTGTTGTTGCTCGAACACCCGCACGTATTTACATACGGACCGAGCGCAGACTTGGCAAACAACTTGCTCTGCGACCCAGCCAAAGTCGGAGCCGATTTGGTCGAGGTGCAGCGCGGCGGCGACATTACGTATCACGGCCCAGGGCAATTGGTCGGATATCCGTTGGTAAACCTTGAGGCCAAGCACGGCGCGGCTGGCCCGGCCGACACCCGCGCGTACGTGTGTAGCGTCGAGCAACTTGTAATCGACGTGTTGACAGAATGCGGGCTCACAAATTCTGGACGCCTCGGCGAATTTCCTGGTGTATGGATCGATCCGCACGGTGCTTCGCCGCGCAAGATCTGCGCAATCGGCGTGCGCATCGGGCGCGGCGCGACGGACAGGCGTACGATGCACGGGTTCGCACTCAACGTCACCACTGATCTGAGTTTCATGCGCAAGCACATCGTGCCGTGTGGCATCGCCGACTA
>JAYTUM010000066.1:0-2214 GCA_043744575.1 Acidimicrobiales bacterium
TTTGCATTGGTCCCCAGTCGAGCGCGCCACGAGCGACAGCATAGATAAACGCGGCGAAAAACACCATGCTAAATGCGACCATCTCGAAGAACGCGAACGAACCAAGCTCGCTTCTCGAGACCGCGTACGGGTAGGCGAAGATGATTTCAATATCGAACATTATGAACAGCATCGCCACGATGTAAAAACTCACGGGAAATCTCTCTGGAGCGTCACGGCTCGGCACGATGCCGCACTCGTACGGCGCCGACTTAGCGCTATTCGGCCGACGTGGCGCCAGCAGTAAAGAGGCAACCGAACTGAGTGCACCGAATAGAACTGCCAAGATCAGCAGCACTGCGATCGGCAGGTATTGGCCCACGGTCTAGGCCTTAATCGGCGCGCGCTCAGCAGCCAAGTTTGCGCGCAGCGCAAGATCGCGGCGATGCAATACCCAGCAGAGCAAGAAGAAAATTAGGGCCGAACCAAACGTGATGAATATCGACGGCTGGCGCAGGGCGCCGAGGTCACGCAACATGTATACGTAACGGTGCGGCTGAAGTGGGTCGATCACCGGACGCGGCGGCGCGCGGCCCGGCTCGACTCGCTGCGGCACAACGGGCGCGATCTCGACCAGCGAATAATGCGGCTTATGGAAGAACGCCACGAAGTCGAGCGTGTCATTGATTTTTGGCCAGCGCTCGCCTCCGCGGTTGTAAACGGCCACCGTCAAATACTCGCCTGCGGCGAACTCCTTTGCCTCGACTAGCAAAATTTCATCGGAAGAGGCAACAGCCTGGCCGCGCTGCGGGTCGGCCTCGTCAAGCAGTCGCCATCCTTCGCTCTGCAACTGGGCAGCGGCAAATTGCGCGTCAGACACCGGCGCGCCGATTACCCCTGCGACCGACAGAGTTGCTGGGTCGCGCACGATAGTGATCGGGTGCGCCGGCTTCCATGCGCCGACTGGTCCTTTCAAGCCGATGCCATAAGTCCACCAGATTGAACCCATGATCATCATCCAGCCAAACAATGCAGCCAGCACGATTAAGACCCCGAGGCGGGCACCGACATTGGTGCCGATGACCAAATATGTTCCGCCGATTAGTACCGCGACCGCGATGGCGACAACGACGATTCCGCGAAGTTCAGGCTTCCAGGCAATTGCAATCAAATTTGACAACATCTATAGGCCTCTTACGTATTCGACGATTGAAGTGATCTGCTTGTCGGTGAGCATTGCGCCGAACGCCGGCATGCGTCCGCTGCCTTGACCTTGTTCGCCGTAACGCTTGCCGTATTCGCTACCACCCTTGATAAACGCGATCATGTCTATCTGCTGCGGAAATTGGCGCACCGCCGAACCCCCGGTGAGGTTCGGCCCAAGCGCGCCGCCGCCGGTAACCTGCGGGTCACCGTACGACCAACCTTTGGTATGACAGCGCGCGCACGAAAAATTGCCGCTGCCTAAGTCGAGATTGAACATCGCTTCGCCAAACGTCTTATAGGCGCCGCTCGCAACCTGTCGCTCGGCCTCGGCCGTGATCTCGTCTTGCTTTGCCTTGGGCAAATGCCCTCCGTCGCAGAGCCGCGGATCATCGGTTTGATTGGTGCAGTCTTCGCGCGGAATCTGAATGCTCTGCACGTACTCGATCAACGTTTGAATCTGCTGCTCATTTAGTGGCCCGCCGCCGACAAGACCCCACGGCGACATTGGTGAGAACGGTCGTCCGTATTCCAAGATAAAACGCACTTCTGATTCGCTGTAGCGATAGAACACAGTGTTGATCGCCGGTGCCTTCCAGTTAACAGGCTTTACCTCGTTCGTTTTTGAATCGGTGATCGCGTACGAGGCCACGCCGCCAGAACCATTCATTCCCCCGTGGCAACCTGCGCAGTTGTACCCGCCCTCGGCTGTTGGGAGAAACAATCTGCCGCCCCAAGTTTCGAAGCGATTTTGAAAATCGACAACCGCCCCAGCCTCGCGACTCGGCTCGAGAATCCAGTACAGCGGCAGCGCCACCGTGATCACCGCGAGAAACGCGAGGCCGATCAACTGCGTGCGCTCAATCTTCTTGCCCTCTAGAACTTCGTCGTCGTAGTATGGCTTGCGGTTGGCCGCGAGCATTATCTCTGAACCAGCCTCGGTGCGACCTTGGCGCGAATTGCCGATCAAATAAATGACCCACCCAATTACTGAAACTACGAGGATGAACCAAGCGACGCTGGTTGTCGAAT
>JAYTUM010000067.1:0-2207 GCA_043744575.1 Acidimicrobiales bacterium
GTGTCATGGAGATGCTCGTTCTGGGTCATTGCGCTATCTACTTTGACATGAGAACATTGACCCGTCAAGAGCGCGTTAAATTGAACTCCCTCCCTCTAGAGGAGTATCTCCCTGCCCCAAGTCCGCTCACCAAGATCGCAGCGAATTGCCAAACCGCAGGTCACATTCGTTGGTGGAGTGACGGAAATCATCGCAGCGGCGTCATGGTCGACAACGCAACAGTTGTAACCGCAGACATCGCAGCCTCAAACGGCGTAGTTCATGTAATGCATGCCACTGGGCCGTCGCTTTTATTATGATCGTTAGGCGCCATGCGGCGGATAGGCGAAGCCCTATCGCGAGAGGGTGCGGGCACGCTTAAACACCCGCAAAAAGTTCTGCGAGTTGAACTTGTCGAGCGATGCCCGCGGCACGTTTTTCATGCACGACTCGAAGCGGGCGATGGGGTCGCGGCCGCCCTCGGTGTGCGGGTAGTCGCTCGAGAACAGATAGATTCCGTCGCTGGAATGCTCGATCAGGCGCGAGACATCCTCGAATACAAAGGGCGTGAAGGCCATCTGCTCGGCGATTTGCTCTGACGGCCGACGCTGGAAACCCTTCAGCCTCTCGTCGACTCGCGAATAGGAGTGATGGATCTGGTCGAGGCGCACGATCGTCTCGGGAACCCAACCCGCGCCAAGCTCTACAGACGCCAGTTGCAGCTGCGGGAACTCTTCGAGCACTCCATCGAGCACCAGCATCGCCACGACGGTCTCGATGCCCTGGTGCAAAACCGAGGCATCGCGGGCGCGCACGTTTTCGCCGCCGCCCATCCAGTCGCGACTGATGCCGCGGCCAGTGTTGCCCCATGCCGGTTTCAATTGCAGGGGGTTGCCGCCGACATGAAACACGACCGGCACCTGCGCCTCTTGCAGCATCGCCCAAATTGGGTTGAAGTCGATATGGGTCGGTGAGCGCTCGCCCGCCAGGCGGTGAGGGATCCACATCGCCTCGAGACCGTTGTCGAGTGCCCACTTGACCTCGGCGATCGCCAAGTCTGGGTTCTCGAGCGGAATCGCGGCGACGCCCATGAGGCGATTATCCACCGAACAGAAGTCGACCATGTGCCGGTTGTGGGCGCGCGCCCCGCCGTAGCGCAGTTCGTCGGATACTTTTGTGCTCGGCGAGAACGGCATGTGCAAACTGTGGGTTGAGAACACCAGTTTCTTCATGAATCCGAGCATGTCGGCAGCAACGACGCGATCGTGTTTGTCGAATGCGCCGAGCGCCTGAATCTCCTTGACATCTTGAATCATGCGGTCGCCGAGCGCAATCAGGCTCTGCTTGTGCGCTTTTGTGTGTTGTGCGCCATTTCCGACAATCACTGCAACTTCTTCGTCGGTAACTAGCGACCTGCCGTAGTCAACCAGAGGCAATTGCTCGCGAATTGCCGGGTCAGCGAACTTGCGCAGGAAGTCTGGCAACTCCATGATGTGGGTGTCGGCGTCGTATAGGACTCTGTCGCCTGCGTAACTCATCTGCGCCACCATTCTCGGAAGTTATGACTTGCGAACGAAAACTATCACCACGCTCGCTGTCTTTCTAGATCTCGCGTTCGTAGATGACCGATCGCCGCAGCAATTCGAATCCGAGCTTTGTGTACAGACGATGGGCCCCAGTGGGGTTGTCTGCGTCGACGCCAAGATTGGCGAAGTCCAGTGAGTTGGACTTATAGGCGTGTAAAGCATGGGCGATGAGCGCCGAAGCGATGCCGCGACCCCGGTGGGTACGCAGCACCGCGATGTTGTCGATCAGCGCATACTTCTTGCCCGTAAGCGCGTCGTCGGCAGGGAAGCGGTGGGTCAGCAATAGTCCAACCATTTCGTTGCGCTCGTCAAGGGCAAGAAATGAGAGGTCTAGGCGTGATCCGAACCCCGTTGTCTGCTGCGCCCAATACTCGGGGCCGATCGGGGCAGACCCCCAGTGGTCTTCAAATGCGATGTTCTTGACCTGTCGAGCCTCTTCATTGCGTGCCAGATCCCAACTGACTATCCGAATATCGGCAACTGGTTCAATCGCCGCAATTTCGGCTAGCGAGATATGCAATTCGTCGTCGAAGCGCACAGCGTTCAGAGCGAAACGCTCCATCAACCTTTTGGCGCTCGAATTGCTTTCAAGAATTGGCGTCCTAATGAACTTTGGCAACGAGTTTTTGGATTTTCTCAAGA
>JAYTUM010000068.1:0-2180 GCA_043744575.1 Acidimicrobiales bacterium
AAAAAGTGGCGGCTGAGGTTGCTGTCGAATTGTCGTTAGGCATAGCGGGCGACTCTAGTAAATCTGGCTCTGTTTGCCAAGCCGTGAGGACTAACTAAGTTTAGGCTATGACACCAATGCTCATAGACGATCTAGTGTCTGACCCGCGACGGCACATTGCGTTACAAAACGTTCACAATTTTCGCGACCTCGGCGGCTACCCAGCTAGTGGTGGCAAGCAGACCAAGTGGCGCAACCTTTTTCGCGCCGACGGCCTGTATCGCCTAAACGAGCACGACTTGGCGCAGGTGCGCGAGTTGCAGTTGCGCTCGGTGATCGATCTGCGAACCGAGCGCGAGCGAACCGAGCGCGGAGTGTTTCCTGTGCAGCATCTGCCGCTGCAGACGCATCATTTTTCGATCGTCGACGTGACTTGGAGCGACGGCGACACGCCGCAAATCGAAGACGCAGTCGAGTTCTTGGTATGGGGTTACCGCGAGATGCTAGAGATCGGCGCACTGCGGTTTGCGGATGCGCTTGAGCTGCTTTCGCAACAAGACGTTTTGCCAGCGGTATTTCACTGTGCGGCGGGAAAAGATCGCACCGGAATCTTGGCTGCACTGTTGCTCGCCAGTATTGGTGTCAGCGACGATGTGATTTGCGCCGATTACGGCCTTACTCAGCAGGCGATGATGCGCACCATTGCCTGGGCGAAGGTGCACATGCCAGAGATGGCTCAGCGGTACGCCGACATTCCACCGGTGTTCTTAGCCGCCGACCCGAAGGCGATGGAAATAATTCTCGCCGAGTTGCACTCTAACTACGGTTCGGCGAGTGAGTATGTCAAGCACATCGGTGTAAGCGACGAGACGATTGAACGTCTCAAGCACTCGCTGCTCGAAAACTAGACTTCGGTAATTGTCACCGAAATAATCTGCAGTGTTTCTGCTGGCGGAACGCCATTGGCCGCCGGGTCTTTGTTGCTGGCGGCATTAAGCGCCGGCACGGTTGAGTTGAGACCATTGGTTACCTGGCCGAACAGTGTGTAGCTCGCCGGCAACGCAACGCCCTGATCGCCGGTGATGATAAAAAACTGACTGCCGTTGGTGTTCGGCCCAGAGTTGGCCATCGCTAGCGACCCGAGTCTGTATGAACCCGCAGATGGTAACTCGTCGGCGAATGCGTAGCCAGGGCCACCAGTGCCTGTTGCGGTGGGGTCGCCGCACTGGACCACGAAATCTTTGATCGCGCGGTGACAAAGTGTGCCGTCGAAGTAGTGATAGCGAGCGAGCGTTACGAAGTTGTTTACAGCCAACGGCGCCTGCATGGCGTCGAGCACGATTGTGAATTCGCCCTTATTGGTGAGTACTACAGCGGTGTAGGTTTTTGCCGTATCGATGCATGTCGGTGGTGCTTTTTCGAACGAGGCTGCGCGAGACTCTGAGCCGTCGGCGGCTGGGCAAGGTGTTTCGCCGGTGATCGCGCGACCCTCGGCCAGTGCGATCGGAGTGCCGGTAGTCGCGGCAACTGTCGTGTCGCTAGTTGCGGCAACTGTTGTGGCGGTCGTGTCAGTGTTCTTATCGCCGCCAGAAACTCTGATGATGAAGGTGACTCCGACGACGATGGCAACGACAATCACTACCTTTGTGATTCGCTTGCGCAAGCGCTGGCGGTGAGCCTGCGTGGCTAGTTCGTCGAGACGGTTACGGCGGTTTTCTTTCTTGCGCATTCTCTTGTCGGTACCCATAAGTCCGTAAGGATAGTGGGGTCAAGATAGCGTTAAGAACCTGTGGCTGTGATTGTTCAGAAATACGGGGGCACATCAGTTGCCGACCCTGAGCGGATGCGCAACGTTGCGGCGCGGGTCGCCAAAACACGCCTAGCTGGTAACGACGTAATCGTTGTCGTCTCGGCAATGGGCAAAGCCACCGACAATTTGATGGATCTGGCGCGCCAAGTTTCGAGTTCTCCGCAAGGTCGTGAGATGGACATGTTGCTGACAACCGGCGAGCGCATTTCGATGTCGCTGCTGTGCATGGCGCTGCATGATGTCGGCTGCGAGGCGGTGAGTTTCACTGGCAGCCAAGTTGGAATCATCACCGACACCTCGCACACCAAGGCCAAGATCCTCGAAGTCAAGGGCGATCGCGTGCGCGAGGCGCTGGCCGAAGGCAAGGTCGCGGTTGTCGCCGGCTTTCAAG
>JAYTUM010000069.1:0-8408 GCA_043744575.1 Acidimicrobiales bacterium
GTATTAGCCGACCGCTTCGATCGGCGCAGTTGGCTAATCTCGATGCAGGCAACGCAGTTGTTGTTCTCGTGCGCGCTCGCGGTGCTGGCGCTTGGCACCCCCGCATTTTGGATGTTGTTTGTTGCGGCCCTCGGTGTTGGCGTTGGTAACGCGCTGAACGCGCCGGCATGGTCGGCGCTCTTGCCATCGATGGTGCGCAAAGAAGATATCGGCGGGGCTATTTCGTTGAACTCAACTGCGATCAATGGCTCGCGCGTTATCGGACCAATAATTGTCGCGGTGCTTTCGCAATGGGGAGCGACAACCGCGGAGTTTTTCTTCATCAACGCGGCCACCTATCTGTTCGTGATTTACGCGCTGCTGAGTGTCAAGTTTCCGACGATTGCCGCAGACCCCACCAAGGGCTGGCGGCGGTTCACGCGCGGCCTGCAAATCGCGCGCGAGCGGGCAGTCGTGCGCAGGCTGTTATTAACCCTGGCCTCGTTTTCGCTTCTGAGCCTGCCGTACGTGGGGCTCTTCCCCGCCATTGCTCGACTCAACTTCGGCATCGACGAGAGCGGCACTACTTATAAGTGGCTGTACGCAACTTGGGGTCTCGGCGCGGCGCTCGGCGGTTTAGCAATCGGCACAGTTTGCGTGCGCTTTGACAAGCGGACTTTGATTCGCTACGGCTTCGCAGGCTTCGCGGTGAGCATGATGGGTTTCGCGCTGTCGCGTTCGCCGCTTCCGGCATTTATCTTCGGCTTCGCGCTCGGCTTCGCCTATTTCTTTACGACCACGTCGATGATGACGGTTGTGCAGGGCAGGCTTGAGCCAGAAGTTCGCGGCCGCGTTATGGCCTTGTGGTTCATGGCCTTCGGCGGCACCGTGCCGCTGGGCAACATGTTGTTCGCCCCGATCATTGATGCACATGGCGCGCAGTGGCTATTGGTCATGAGCTCAGCGTGGGCGGCGGTGTTGGCATGGTGGTGCAACATCGCCGCGATCGACGCGCAAGCCGGACTTCAAACCGAAACTCACGACTAGTCGCCGAGAGCAATAGCGACAACGCGCTCGAGTTGAGCGGAGCGCGAGGCCTTCACGAGCGCGGCGTCGTTTGCGCCGAGCAAACGCAAGATTTCGGCCGCAACGTCGATCGCGACCGGCGCGGTGCCGTATAGATCGGTACCAACTGCGATCAGTTCGATCTTCAACTCACGGGCATGTTCGGCGATTCGTGCATGATGCGCCTCGGCGTCTGCGAGTTCTGCCATTTTTCCGACGACTGCGACCCGGCGATCGCATTTGAGCGCGGCGAGTGTGTCGAGCGCGGCCCGCATCGAAAAGGGGTTGGCGTTGTAAGTGTCGTCAAGCAACGCGCCGCCGCCGGGCAACGCCAGTAGCTGCATACGCATCGGCGAAACCTTGGCGCTCCCGAGTGCGGCGGCCGCGGCCTGAATGTCGATGCCGATCACCCCTGCAACGGCGATCGCCGCGGCGGCATTGAGTGCCATGTGCATTCCTGGAGAAGCAAGTTTGTACTCGCAGGTGCCCCACGGCGACTTGAGCCGCACGGTGGGGCGCGCACTCGAGTCGAGCAAGCATGCCTCGATGCGCACGTCGGCATTTGGTGAGTGGCCGTATGTGACCACGTTTGCGTTCGTATTCCCGCTCATCGCAGCGACGCGCTCGTCATCTGCATTCAAAATTGCAAAACCACTTTTGCCCAGCGACTGCACGAGCTCTGACTTAGCGCTGGCAATCTGGTCGAGTGACCCGACAAATTGCGTGTGCGCTTCGGCCACGCTGGTGACGACTCCGATATTGGGTTTAGCGACCGCACACAGTCGCGCGATCTCGCCTGGGCCGCGCATGCCCATCTCGACAATCAACGCCTCGACATCATCCCTCGAATTGAGAATCGTCGTCGGCAAACCCTGATCGTTGTTAAATGAGCGCAGGTTGGCACTCACTTGCAGTTGCGAACCAAGTGCGGCGGCGATGAAATCCTTAGTCGTTGTCTTGCCAACAGAGCCGGTCACACCGACTACGCGCGATGCCAATTGGGCGTCAAGTTTTTGTCGCGCCCACGCGCCGAGCATCATCAGAGCCTGCAAGGTATCCGGCACGACGATGGCGGTGCGGCCTACTGGCTCGCGGCTCGTCAGGTACGCACCCGCGCCAGCGAGAAGGGCAGCCGAGACAAATTCGTGGCCGTCGCGCACGGCGACAATCGGTACAAAAAGTTGACCAGGAATTATTGATCGCGAATCAAAACTGACGCCGTCGAGGTGGGCGTTTTGCCCGACGAGTCGACCGTCTGTCGCCCTCGCAACATCAGTCGCCATCAAGCGCATCCATAAACCCTACCGAGAGCGCGATATTTCTAGTACCGTATTTTTAAATGAATTCGCCAGACAGTCAGCGCACGCACGTTATTGTTCTGTTCGGCGGCGAATCGGCCGAGCACGATGTCAGTTGCATGACCGCGGCACACGTCTTGCGCGCACTCGACCCGGCACGGTATCGCGTTACCGCGATCGGCATCACCAGAGTCGGCAAGTGGGTCACGGCATCGGCTGCGATGGCGGCCCTCGAACGCGGCGCAGATCACGTCGGCAACTCACTCGTCGCGCAGGGTGAGCCGACTTCGATCACTCCAATCGTCGAACAGGTACGCCGCGAAGAACGCACCGTCGTATTGCCCCTACTGCATGGCCCGCTTGGCGAGGACGGCACGATGCAAGGCGCACTCGAACTCGCCAACATCCCGTATGTCGGCACCGGCGTGCTCGGCAGCGCCATCTCGATGGATAAGGGTCTGGCCAAACAGGTCTTGCACGCCAACTCGATACCACAACCAAAGTTTGTTTCGTTGCGCGAGCACCACATTACGGACGCCGCGCTCCATCACGCCATCGACACCCTTGGCCTACCCGTGTTCGTCAAGCCCGCCAACATGGGATCGTCGGTCGGAGTTTCAAAAGCGGCGAACTTTGCTGAGGTGCGTCAGGCCGTTGACCGCGCGCTCGCCTACGACGAGTGGGTGCTGATCGAGGAGGCAGTACGCGGGCGCGAAATAGAGGTTGCGGTGCTTGGCAATATCGACGCTCGCGCTTCGGTGCCCGGCGAGATAATACCTGGAAACGAGTTTTACGACTACGAAGATAAATATGTCACCGACGGGGCCAAATTGATCGTGCCAGCCCAATTATCACCTGACGAGATTGAGGTCGTGCAGAACTTAGCCGTCGTAATTTTCCACACTCTGCGCGGCGAGGGCATGGCGCGGGTCGACTTCTTTTACGAGGAGGGTGGTCGCGGCTTTCTGTGCAACGAGATCAACACGATTCCGGGATTCACCCCGATCTCGATGTATCCGAAGCTGTGGCAAGCCAGCGGCATGACATACAGCCAGTTGATTGATGAACTGGTTGATCTGGCATTCGAACGCCACGCGCGCCGCCGCCGCAACACTCAGCGCTAAAAATTAGTTAGCTGCCAGAGGCGGGAATGTTGATGATCTGGCCAGCCTGGATCAATATGTCCGAACTGCCCCATCCATTTGCGCCGAGTAGCGAACCGAGCGAAACGCAAAACTTCTTACGGATGCTGAAGATCGAGTCGCCACGAGCGACCTTATATGTTCCGGCGGGACGCGGGTCGCAACCGGGAGTGCTCGGCCCGGCCGAGCCTGTCGGCGCGATGACAACTTGCGGATTGTTGATCATTGCCGTCGGAGGGATCTTCAGACTCTGACCCGGATATGGAAACTGCGCTGAGGCAACCAGGCCGTTCCATGCCAGCAGTTCTGAAACGTTGACGCCGAACAGGTTGGCGACCAAAATTGGCGAGTCGCCCGGGCGCACAATGTATTCCTGCTCGACCCCAACCGAGCCTGGCGGCAAAGTTGTATTCACAATCGGCAGCGTTGACTGCGCCGGCGGAATTGTGGCGAAGTCTGTCGGCCCGACAGGCACAACCGTGGTAGCAGTGCCCGATGTGTCGGTACTGCAGGCGGCGATCAACAGCACGATGCTTAATATCGCAGCCGAAGCCGACAGCGCCGAATGTCTCCTAGCAATCATCGTCCCCAAGCGTACGCCGAATTTTGCTCTGCTCCGAGTCAACACGAAGGCAATAAATCGCTACGCGAGCTGTCGGGCAGATGCCGTTATCGGAGCCGGCAAAGTCGTTGAGCCCATCAGAAATTTATCGACCGCCGAAGCGGCAGCGCGACCCTCGGCGATCGCCCACACGATCAGGCTCTGGCCGCGGCCCATATCGCCCGCAACAAAAACCCCGCGCACGTTTGTCTGAAACAATTCGTCGCGAGCGATATTGCCGCGTTCATCTTTGGCGACGCCGAGTTGGTCTAGCCACGAAGCCTTCTCTGGCCCGACGAAACCGAGTGCGAGCAGAACCAATTCGCAACGCAACTCGCGCTCGGTGCCTGCCACTGCTTCAAACTTTCCATTTACGAGTTGCACCTCGCTAAGCACGAGAGCCTTGACGCTTCCGTCTTCGTCCGCGATGAAGCGCTCGGTATTGACGCTGAAAACGCGCTCTCCGCCCTCTTCGTGCGCCGAAGATGTGCGATACACGAGGCTCCATTGCGGCCAAGGATTATTCGGCGCCCGATCGTCGGGCGGCCTCGGCATGATCTCAAGTTGCGTGATCGACGCCGCGCCCTGTCGAATTGCGGTGCCCAGGCAATCGCTTCCGGTGTCACCGCCGCCAATGATCACGACGTTTTTGCCTTTCGCGCAAATTTCCGTCGCATCGATGTCGCCCTGTTGCGCCCGGTTACAAGGCGGCAAATATTCCATCGCCTGATGAATACCGCGCAGTTCGCGTCCGGGAACATTTAGGTCGCGCCAGAGAGTTGAGCCGCAGGCCAAGATAACGGCATCGTGCGAGGCGACGAGTACATCGATGTCGACGTCGACGCCGACGATGGCGTTCGTTCGAAATACCGTGCCCTCGGCTTTCATCTGCTCGATGCGCCTCTCGATGTGCTTCTTTTCCAACTTAAACTCGGGTATTCCGTAGCGCAGTAATCCGCCAATTCGATCGTCGCGCTCGAGCACGAGCACATCGTGGCCGGCGCGGGTCAGTTGCTGCGCGGCGGCCAAACCCGCTGGACCAGATCCGATCACGGCGATGCGCCTGCCAGATTTCACAGAGCTAATCTGCGGGGTTACCCACCCCTCGCCCCAGGCGCGATCGATAATTTCAACTTCGACCTGTTTAATCGCCACGGGATCTGCATTGATGCCGAGCACGCACGCCGACTCGCACGGCGCAGGGCACAACCTGCCGGTGAATTCCGGGAAATTGTTGGTGGCGTGCAGGCGATCGCTTGCCTCGCGCCAGTGGCCCCGATAGACCAAATCGTTCCAATCTGGAATCAAGTTGCCCAGCGGACATCCATTGTTGCAAAACGGAATCCCGCAATCCATGCAGCGTCCAGCCTGGTGAACGAGATCGCTCTGACTAAACGGTTCGTAGACCTCGAACCAGTCGGCCACGCGAACTTCTATCAGACGACGTTTGGGAGTTGATCGCCCCCACTTCAAAAACCCCGTTGGCTCACCCACGCACCGACTCCATAACTCGTTGCGCGGTTTCTTCATCCGAAAGATTCTGATTGCTCGAATCGGCGAGAACCTTGAGCACGCGCTCGTAGTCACTCGGCATCACCTTGATAAACGACTTCGAGCGTTCCTGCCAATCGTCGAGAATCGTCTTGGCAATCGCCGAACCCGTGTAGGCGTGGTGACGAGCGATGATCTCTTGCAGCCAGCGCAAATCATCGGCGTCGGGTTGCTGCAGCGCGACCATCTCGTAATTGACCCGATCGGCGAACGTTTCGACTGTGTCGTACACATTGGCGTTATGCATATTGGCGTCATATATATAGGCGATGCCACCCGACATGCCCGCCGCGAAGTTGCGCCCTGTCTCGCCCAGCACTACGACGCGCCCGCCAGTCATGTATTCGCAGCCGTGGTCGCCGATGCCGTCGACGACCGCTACGGCACCGGAGTTACGCACGCAGAATCTCTCGCCAACTGTGCCACTCAAGAAAATTTCGCCGGCGGTCGCGCCGTAACCGATCACGTTGCCGGCGATCACGTTCTCGTGCGCTACAAAAGTTGAACGCGAGTTTGGGTAAACAATTATGCGCCCGCCCGACAGACCCTTGCCTAGGTAGTCATTGCAATCTCCCTCTAGATGCATTTCGACGCCGCGCGGCACAAACGCGCCAAAACTTTGGCCGGCCGATCCCGCGAAATGCAACTTGATCGTGCCATCTGGCAGACCGCCGCCGCCCCACCTGCGTGTGATCGCGCTGCCGAGCATCGTGCCGACCGTGCGGTTGACATTGCCGATCGGCATGCTTACAGTGACTGGCGTGGCGTCGGTAATCGCCCCACCGCATAGTTGCAGTAATTGCACATCGAGCGCGTCGCCCAGGCCGTGGTCTTGCGCTATCGAGTTGTGCAACGTTTGCTTATACGGGTTTGACGGTTTAGCGAGAATCGGTGAAATGTCCAGTCCCCGAGCCTTCCAATGCGTGATGGCGCGGCGCGTGTTCAGAGCCTCGACATGGCCGACCGCGTCGAGCAATGTTTTGAAGCCGAGTTGCGCCAAGTACTCGCGCACCTCTTGGGCGATGAATTCAAAAAAGTTGATCACGAACTCTGGTTTGCCAGAGAACTGCTTTCGTAGTTCGGGGTTTTGCGTGGCGATGCCGACTGGGCAGGTGTCGAGGTGACAGACGCGCATCATTACGCAGCCGCTGACGACCAACGGCGCCGTAGCGAAACCAAACTCTTCGGCTCCGAGTAGCGCGGCGACGATCACATCGCGTCCGGTCTTCATCTGCCCATCGGCCTGCACGACGATGCGGTCGCGTAAACCGTTAAGTAACAATGTCTGTTGAGTTTCTGCTAAACCCAACTCCCACGGCGCACCGGCGTGCTTGAGGGAAGTAAGCGGCGAGGCACCAGTGCCGCCGTCGTGCCCAGAGATCAAAACGACATCGGCCTTGGCCTTGCTTACGCCAGCCGCGACGGTGCCGACACCAACTTCGGCAACGAGCTTGACGTGCACACGCGCGGTCGGGTTCGAGTTCTTCAGGTCGTGTATCAGCTGCTTTAGGTCTTCGATCGAATAGATATCGTGGTGCGGCGGCGGACTGATGAGTCCAACGCCCGGAGTGCTGTGACGCGTCCTTGCAATCCACGGATACACCTTGTAGCCGGGCAGCTGCCCGCCCT
This sequence comes from Acidimicrobiales bacterium, assembly GCA_043744575.1. Lineage (GTDB taxonomy): Bacteria > Actinomycetota > Acidimicrobiia > Acidimicrobiales > Ilumatobacteraceae > UBA3006. The sequence goes on from JAYTUM010000069.1 coordinate 7,266, forward strand.
CGCCAGGCTTGGCGCCTTGGGCCATTTTAATTTGGATGTCATCGGCGTTCACTAAATACTCACTCGTAACACCAAACCGACCCGACGCGACTTGCTTGATGGCCGAGCGCTTCGAATCGCCGTTTGGCATCGTCGCGTTGCGCTCGGGGTCTTCGCCGCCTTCGCCCGTGTTGCTCTTGGCGCCAATTCGATTCATGGCGATCGCCAAATTTTCGTGTGCCTCCGCCGAGATCGACCCATAACTCATCGCGCCGGTAGAGAAACGCCTGACGATCTCGCTGATCGGTTCGACTGCGTCGATTGATATTGCTTGACGATCGTCTGCGAACTCGAATAACCCGCGCAGAGTCGACAGCACCATTGACTGATCGTCAACACTCCGCGTGTATTGCTTGAACACGTCGTAGCGACCGGAGCGAGTGGCATGCTGCAATCGATACACGGTTTCTGGATTGAAAAGATGATGCTCGCCCTCCCGGCGCCACTGGTATTCTCCGCCCAGCTCCAACTTTCGATGGCTGCGCTGATCTGGTCTAGAGGGATGTGCGACGCTGTGACGGCTTGCCACCTCGGTGGCAATCTCGGCCAGCGTGATGCCGCCGAGCCGCGAAACCGTGCCAACAAAAAATTCATCGACGATCTCTCGGCTCAGGCCAATCGCCTCAAAAATTTGCGCTCCCGTGTACGACGCGACCGTCGACACGCCCATCTTCGACATCACCTTGAGCACGCCCTTACCGGCGGCCTTGATGTAGTTGGCGATCGCCTTGTGCGGGTCAATTCCGCCGAGGCCGTGCATGCCCAATTCCTCGTCAGCGTGTATCAAGTCTTCAATCGACTCAAACGCGAGGTACGGATTAATCGCGCCAGCGCCGTAGCCAATCAGTAACGCCATATGGTGCACCTCGCGCGCGTCGCCGCACTCGACGATCAGACCGGCCTGGGTGCGCTGTTTTGTCGAGATCAGGTGATGGTGCACCGCGCTCGTAAGAAGCAGCGACGGAATTGGCGCAAACACGTCGTCGCTGTTGCGATCCGAAAGGACAACGATTCGTGCGCCGGCCATTATTTCGGCGCTTACCGCATCTTGAATCTCGTTAATAGCCAGACGCAATCCAGATTCTCCATCGGCGACACGGTAGA
>JAYTUM010000070.1:0-8331 GCA_043744575.1 Acidimicrobiales bacterium
GTGAAAGACGGGTTCGTGATTCGAACGGCCCACAGCGGGGAAACCATTCAGACTCTTGACGGCACGGACCGCCTACTAGTAAGCGACGATTTGTTGATCTGCAACGCAGCCGACATCCCGGTTGGCATCGCCGGCATTATGGGCGGTAACGATTCTGAGATTACGAGTGACACAAATACGGTTGCGCTCGAGACGGCGTGGTTCGAGCCGCTCGGTATCGCGCGATCGGTCACTCGTTTAAGTTTGCGCACGGAGGCATCGTTGCGCTTCGATCGCGGAGTCGACCCGCACGGCATCGACCACTCTGTCGGCCGCTTCGCCGCAATCTTGCGCGAGTCGTGCCATCAACTCGTCGTCCATTCTGGCGGCACCGACGCGCGTACCTTGGCTTTGCCGCCGGAGACTTCTGATGTTGCTCTACGAGTCGGGCAGGTCGAGCGCGTTCTGGGCCAGGCCAAGTCGGCGAGCGAGATCGAAAAGCTATTGGCACCGCTTGGTTTTGAAGTTAGCGGCGAGCGCACGACGACGATCAATGTCGCCGTGCCAAGTTATCGCCCAGACATCACCAGCGAGATAGATGTCATTGAAGAAATAGCCCGCCACATCGGATACGACAACCTTGGCAAATCGGTGCCCAAGTCGCCCGTGCACGGCACCCTCTCTAGGCGTCAGCAACGTCGCCGCTTGGTGCGCCAATTGCTGCTGGCAATGGGCGCGTGCGAGGCGATGCCGAATCCGTTCTTGGCGCCCGGCGACCTCGCTAAGTGTGGCCTGGATGAGAGCACTGCGCTGCGGCTTACTAACCCATTAGTGGCTGAGGAAAGCGTGCTGCGGACCTCGTTGCGCCACGGAATGCTGACGACGGTTGCGTACAACCAGAGCCACAGAGTCAACGACATCGCGATCTTTGAATTGGGTCACGTCTACCCGCAGGGTCCAGAGCAACTGCCAGATGAATACGAGGCTTTGTGCGTGCTGGTCGCCGAAAGCGATGCCGCCAAGGCGATGGATATTTGGTCGCAGTTGAGTTCTGGTCTCGGTATTGGCGCACAGTTGCGGCAAGACACGCCGCCCCCAGGTTTTCACGCCACCCGCAGCGCCGAATTGCGTCGCGGTAAAACTCTTGTGGGCGGTGTTGGCGAAATTGATCCGGCCGTGCTCGCGCGCTACGGCGTTAGCGGGCGGGTGGCCTGCGTCGAATTGAACATGAGCGTGGTTCTGGCAGACGAGCCAAAGACCCAATCGGCGCAGGTAGTAAGTTTGTTTCCGTCATCAGACTTCGATCTCGCCTTCGCCGCCCCATCGAGCATTGCCGCGGGTCAGTTGAGCAGGGCGTTGCGCCAGGCCGGCGGCGTGCTCGCCGTCGAGATGACGCTGTTTGATGTTTATCGTGGCCCCGGCCTCGCCGCCGATTCGCGCGGACTTGCATACCGCTTTCGCCTGCAGGCTGCCGACCGCACCCTTACCGATGCTGAAGTTGCAGATGTGCGTGCCAGGTGCATCGCGGCCGGCACCAAGCTCGGCGCTACCCTGCGCTAATAGGTCCTTTGGATTGAAGGCACTTACGAAGGTTTCTTGCATAATTATGCGCTATGGCGTATGATAATGCGGATATGTTCAAAGTCGCGATTATCGGTGCCTCGGGGTTCACCGGGGCAGAACTGTTGCGGTTGTGCGCCCAACACCCGCAGTTTGAAGTTGTCTACGCGACTGGCGACACCCAGGCCGGCACGCTGGCGAGCAACTTGTACCCGTCGCTCGCGGCCGCATATCCGAACTTGGTTTTCGAAGAGTTTGACGTCGAGCGCGCCGCCAAGTGCGATGTCGTGTTTCTCGGGCTGCCACACGAAGCATCGCTAACGATCGTCCCGCAACTGCACAAACGGGTGCGCCTCGTCGTCGACCTCTCGGCAGCGTTTAGATTGACAGACGCATCGCAGTATCCGCAGTGGTATGGCTTTGAGCACAATCAACGCGAACTGCTAGAGCAGGCGGTGTACGGGTTGCCGGAGTTGTATCGCAAGAAACTTGTCGGCGCGACGCTGATTGCGACACCAGGGTGCTATGTCACCGCCGCAAGCTTGGCGTTGACGCCTCTCGTCGCCGACGGCACGATCAACCCGCATGGCGTAATTGTCGACGCCGCGTCGGGCGTGTCCGGTGCGGGCAGGGCCTTAAAGCACAACGTGATGTTCTCAACGGTTGATGAAGACTTCAGCGCATACGGCTTACTCGACCACCGTCACACGCCAGAGATCGAGCAAGTCACGGGTGCGCAGGTTCTGTTCACGCCGCATCTCGCGCCAATGAATCGAGGCATTTTGGCCACGTGTTACGCGCGGCCTGCAGCCGGGAAAACGCCGAGCACTGCATCGCTTCTGGCGAGTCTGGCGCGCGCGTACGCGAATGAACCATTTGTTGTTGTGCGCCCGGCCTCGCCGAGCACAAAGGCGACTATGGGCAGCAATTCCGTGCACATCACGGCGCGATTTGACGAGCGCACAGGCTATGTGATGGTCATATGCGCGCTCGACAACCTCACCAAGGGCGCATCGGGCGGCGCGGTGCAGGCGGCGAACGTGGCCCTCGGCATCGACGAGTCTTTGGGGCTTACAAACGTCGGCGTATTCCCGTGATGTCGGGCGAATCTCCTAAGACCTTCGCGCACGAAGAAACTGTCGCGCACGAAGCCACCGCCGCGCTGCTGATAGAGGCGTTGCCCTACATTCAAAGGTTCTCGGGCAAGGTCGTGGTGGTGAAGTATGGCGGCAACGCGCTCGCGGGGGCAAGCGACGCCAACGCTGCGAGCACCTTTGCCAAGGACATCGCCCTAATGCACGCCGTCGGCATTAAGCCGGTGGTTGTGCACGGTGGCGGACCACAGATCAGTGCGATGATGGAGCGCCTTGGAAAGAAGCCCGAGTTTCGTGACGGCTTGCGTGTGACCGATGCGGAGACCGTCGAAATCGCCAGCATGGTATTGCTCGGTACGGTGAATCCGCAACTCGTGTCGGCGATAAATGTGCACGGGGCCGCCGCAGTCGGTGTTTCTGGGCAAGACGCGGGGTTGTTGCGCGTAACCCAGCGCGACGCCAGCCTCGGCTTCGTCGGCGACATCGAATCGGTCGACCCCACAGTTCTCAAAAACGTTCTAGACGACGGGGCGGTGCCGGTAATCGCGACGATCGGCTCTGATGCCAGTGGGCAGGCATACAACGTTAACGCCGACACCGCAGCCGGAGCAATCGCCGAAGCTCTCGGCGCCGAGAAGCTAATTTATCTGACTGACATCGAAGGTTTGCGCGCTGTGCCGAGCGACGCCAGCACACTCGTGCGCCAGTCGACGCCGCAGCAACTTCGAGCGATGCTTGCAAACGGCAGCATCGACGGCGGCATGATTCCCAAGATGGAGAGTTGCATCCACGCGCTCGAGCACGGCGTGAAGCGCAGCCACATTCTCGACGGCCGCATCGCCCACGTTTTGCTGATCGAGCTGTTCACCGATGCTGGTGTCGGCACGATGATCGAAATCCCCACTGTGAACGGAGCCACCATATGAGCAGCCACGCTTTTGCCACCACGCCCAGGGCTCAGGCGCTGCTCGACGGTCGCGAGTCGTGCCCGTTTATCCCTGTGTTCGGAGCCCCGCAGGTGATGTTTGAGCGGGGCCAGGGCACCGAACTTTTCGATGTCGCCGGCAAGCGTTATCTAGATTTTCTCTGCGGCATCGCCGTAACCTCGCTCGGTCACAGTCATCCTGTTGTGAGCAAGGCAATTTCCGATCAGGCCAGCACGTTGATGCATGTCAGTAATTTTTTCACGAATCCGGTGGCAGCCGAGACCGCCATTTTGGTGGATGAACTGCTCGGCGGGGGTGGGCAAGTTTTTTTCTGCAATAGCGGGGCAGAGGCCGTCGAGGCGTCGTTCAAGTTGGCGCGTAAGTTTGGCGGGCGGGGTCGTCACGCGGTCGTGAGCGCGCTCGGAAGTTTTCACGGCCGCACGCTAGCCGCGCTCGCCGCCACCGGTCAGCCCGCCAAGCACGAGCCGTTTCAGCCGATGCCAGAAGGTTTTCGTCATGTCGTGTTCGGCGATCTTGCCGCCCTCGATCGGGCTGTCGACAGTAGCATCGCGGCAGTATTGCTCGAGCCGATTCAGGGCGAGGGTGGCGTAATCACCGCGTCGATCGAGTATTTGCAAGCGGTGCGCAAGCTGTGCACCGAACGCGGCGTGTTGTTGGTCATGGACGAGGTGCAGACTGGTTTCGCGCGCACGGGTAAATGGTTCGGGTTCGAACATGCCGACATTAAGCCCGACGCCGTGACTCTCGCCAAAGCGATGGGCAATGGCATGCCGATCGGCGCACTGTGGGCGAAGAAAGAGTTCGCCGCTGTGTTGCAACCCGGCGACCACGGCAGCACTTTCAGCGGCACCGCAATTGCCACGGCTGCGGCGCGCGCCACGATCACGGTGATGAAACAAATCGACGCACCCGAACTGGCGCGAAAGCAGGGCGAGTACCTGCGCTACTCCTTGGCGGCGATCCCCAACATCGTCGATGTGCGCGGCCGCGGATTGTTGCTCGGCGCCGAGTTGCGCCCAGGTATCGACGCCAAGACTATTTACGGCAAATTGCTAGAGAGAGGATTAGTAAGCAATGCGGTGACGGCGACCGCCTTGCGTTTGGCACCTCCGCTAACGGTCAGCAGAAGCGAAATCGACGAAGCCGTTGAATTAATCGCTGGCGTATTGAGCGAGGTTGCCTGAGATGAAAAATTCAGCAGCAAACCCCCCCCGTCATTTTCTTGATATTGCAGATCTCGCTTCGGCGGAACTTTCTCACGTACTCGATCTTGCAGAGCGCGAGATCGCGAGCCTTGGTGCGCCACTATCGGGCAAGGGCGTCGCGTTAATTTTCGAAAAGCCGTCAAACCGCACTCGTCAAAGCTTCGAGATGGCGGTAGTGCAGCTCAGTGGCCATCCTGTGTATACGCGCGGTGAAGAGGTTGGCCTAGACGTTCGCGAAACCGTTGAAGATGTAACTCGGGTCATGAGCGGCTTCCACGCCGTGCTCGCGGCTCGAGTGTTTAGCCACTCGACCGTTCAGAGAATGGCATCCGTGTCGACAGTTCCCGTCGTCAACATGCTCAGCGATTTAGGGCACCCTTTGCAGGGTCTCGCCGACGTCTTAACAATGCGTCAGCAAATCGGTGCGCTAGCTGGCAAAACAGTGACATATATAGGTGACTACAACAACGTCGCCCGTTCATTGGCGCAGGCCAGCGCCTTGCTCTCCATGCACGTGCGACTCGGCTGCCCGGAGGGTTACGACGCGAGCACTGCAGATCTCGAGCAAATCGGCGCATTGGGCGCGGCATCGGTCGAGCAGTATCGCGATATCAAGGTGGCGGCGAAGGGTGCTCACGCCGTGCACACCGATGTCTGGACTTCGATGGGTCAAGAGTCCGAAACCCAAGAACGCGATGTCGCTTTCGCGGGATATCAAATTACACCGAGCGTGATGGCCAACGCCGACAGCCGCGCGATCTTCATGCACTGCTTACCTGCTCATCGCGGGCACGAGGTCGCGGCCGAGGTTATCGACTCAACCGCAAGTCGTGTTTTTGAGCAGGCGCACAACCGAATGCACAGCGCGAGAGGTCTACTCGCATTTCTTATGGAGGAACAACGATGAGCACTAAGGTCCAGCGTCAACAGGCGATCTCGCGGATTATTTCCGAACACGAAGTTTCGCATCAGCCCCAGCTCGTTTTACTTTTAAAAAATTCGGGAATTATTGCCACGCAAGCTACGGTGTCGCGCGATCTTGAAGAACTCGGCACCGTCAAGGTGCGCAATGGCGACGGCGAGACAATTTATGCGATACCAGAATTCGAGCCAGATCGCCTCGCTCCGCCAGAACAACTCCGTCGTGTGCTCGCCGAGTGGGTGGCAGACGTGCAGGTCAGCGAGCCGATGGTCGTTGTGCGCACGCCGCCTGGTTGCGCCCACGTAGTTGCCTCCGCGCTGGATCGCTCGAGGCTCGTCGGGCTCGTCGGCACCGTGGCGGGCGACGACACGATGTTTTGCTTGGCCAGCGGCGAGTATGGCGCCAAGCGTTTGGCCAGGGACATTTCTGATCTGGCCGGCCTCAAACTCCGGTCGGTTAAGAGTCTGACGACGAAACAGTCGGCGACGAAATCTACAAATAGGCGCGGCAAATGAGCGACGCATCGGATGTAGGTAAGCCGTTGTGGCATGGCCGTTTTGCCAACGGTCCAGCGCCAGAGTTGCTGGCCTTCACCGAGAGCCTGTCGTTTGATCGGCGATTATGGCGAGACGATATTGATGGCTCAGTTGCGCACGTGCAGGGATTGGCTCACGCCTCGATTTTGCCCCAGCAAGAGGCGCAACAGATCATCGACGCGCTTGTTCAAGCATCAAGTGAGTTTGAAAACGGCACGTTCGAATTCATGGCTGGCGAAGAAGATATTCATACCTCGATTGAGCGCCGCGTTACAGAGATAGCAGGCGCAGTTGGTGGCAAAGTGCACACCGGTCGCAGCCGCAATGACCAGAGTGTGACCGCGCTGCGATTGTGGTGCAAACGTGAACTGGTCGTTCTGGCAAAGTCCGTGCTCGATTTCTGCGACGTGCTCGAGGCGCGCGCCCTAGAAGCTGGGTGGGGTGGCGATGGCGTGTACCTTCCCGGCTACACCCACTTGCAACGCGCGCAACCAGTTTTACTAGCGCATCACCTGCTCGCCCACGCATGGGCGTTCACGCGCGATATCGAACGCTTGCTTCAGACAATTTCGAGGCTCGACGTTTCACCGCTGGGTGCCGGAGCGCTGGCGGGTTCGTCGCTGCCGATTGATCCCGTGTTCACTGCTGAAAAACTTGGATTCGCCGAGCCATTCGCAAACTCTCTCGATGCGGTCGCAGACCGCGATTTCGTCGCCGAGGCGCTGTTTGATATTGCGCTACTTGGCACGCACCTCTCGCGCATTGGTGAGGAGTGGGTGTTGTGGACCTCGCAGGAGTTCAACTTCGCCACGCTCGACGACGGCTACGCCACGGGTTCGAGCATGTTGCCACAGAAGAAGAACGCCGACATCGCCGAATTGGCACGCGGCAAGACTGGTCGCCTAATCGGTAGTTTGACCGGTTTTTTGACGACGCTTAAGGGTCTGCCGCTTTCGTACAACCGCGACCTGCAAGAAGATAAGGAGCCGCTGTTTGATTCATACGATCAAGTGTCGCTCGCCGTTGCTGCACTCACCGGCATGATTGCTACGGCGACTTTTAATACCGAGCAGATGAAGCGATCGGCCGACTCCCAGTTGTTGGCGGCAACAGACCTCGCCGAGTGGCTCGTGCAGCGTGGAATGCCGTTTCGCAGCGCGCACGCCAAGGTTGGCGGCCTCGTACAGGCGGCGATTTCCGGTACTCACTCGCTGCGCGATCTCGTCGCTGCAGATTCCGAACTCGGGCCCGACGCCGCAACCCTTATCGCTTCTGGTGTCGGCGTCACGCGCAGATCATCGCCAGGCGCCGCAGGCCCGGCCGCGGCACATCAACAACTCTTGCGTTACGCAAAAGTTGTTGCAAACTTGCGCGAGTTGCTTGCTCAGTCATAAGCACACGCCGCGGGTCGTCGCTTATCCGTCCGCACATTAAAACTTAATGTTGGCTAGGTCGATCTCGTTGATGTAAATTTTGCTATGTCGTGCACACATCGTTTTGTAACAACAAAACAATTCGGAAGGTATTTAGATGTCCATCGACGAGCAGGTACGAAGTGATTTATTTATCGGGTTGCAAGCGACCCTCGGCAGCGAACCAGCGAGACTGATGATGTCTGCGATCCCACCATTTTTATGGGACGATGTCGCCAAGAGATCAGACCTAGACAGATTCGCGACGAAACTCGACCTTGCCGAGTTTCGCAGCGAGACGCGATCTGAGTTCGCCGACTTCCGCGGCGAGATGCGTTCTGAGTTCGCCGACTTCCGCGGCGAGATGCGTTCTGAGTTTGCCGATTTCCGCAGCCAGGTACATGCTCTGATCTCTAGAGGGCAGGTGAGCATGTTCTTTCAAATCGCAGCCTTAAATCTCTCCACTGCTGGCATCGTGATCGCGGCGCTTAAGTTTTTGCCATAATCGGCTGAACCGCGAGAAAAATCACTCCCAATTTGGGGGGTGGCCAACTTATATGATCGATATATGGCTGCTACGGGCGACATCGTCAGCGAGTTCGCCTCGCGCGGCTTAATCCACGACAGCACCGACCGCGACGCGCTTGCACAACGTTCGACGTCATCTCGGATAGGT
>JAYTUM010000071.1:0-8308 GCA_043744575.1 Acidimicrobiales bacterium
AATTGAGGCGTGCCCGTTGGAAAGTATGAAGCGATCTCGATTACGCCAATGAGGATCCATGGGGTCGTGGTTTAAAATTCGGCTGTAGAGCACATGCCCAAGCGGCGCGAGCGCCATCGCGGTGCCCTGGTGTCCGCTCTTGGCGTATAGCGGGGCATCGAGGGCAAGACCTCTGATTAGTGAGACCGCCGCCTCGTCTTGGGCTTGGGTTAGACGACTACTCACTGCGCCGAGATTACTTGTTCTGGCGGCAACAACGTGAGCGGCACGAATGTCCAACTGCCTTGACCGACACGACAGTGGGCGAAGCACTGACCGTACTCGTTTAGTTCTAGCGACCCGCGAACGAGCCGGTAGGTGAACTTGCCCGGCTCGACGGAAAATGGACTGACATGTCGCGCGAGCTGTTCGCTGTCGGGGTCTAGCCCACGACGGAACACGACTTCGAAAACTCCATTGCCGGGTTCGTCGGCTTGACAGTAGATGAGCGCCATTAGGTGCGGCTCGATTGTCGTCGGCAACGCCGTTGGCGCAACGAGCGAAAAAAAGACTCCCTTAAGGTCGATGCGCGTCGACGGGCCAGGAGATGGGATCATCTCGAACGTGTCAATAAATAAAGCGGAGATGATGTGCACGCCAAAACCCTAGCGAGCGATTAAAGACGCGGTTCGCTTGTGGTTAGTAGGCGTTGCATGGTGTATTTTTCGGAAGTCGTCGTGTTGGGGTCGCTCAGTTTCCATGCGACCGCGGCCGCGAGTTCGCGGCGCACAGCCCCAGCGTCGAAATGGGCCAAAAACGCGTTGACAAACAGCGTTCGAGAGCGGCCCAGCGCCAAAGCTTTCAGGCGTCCAGTTGGTATACCTGCGGTGGCGAGTAGCACCCATGTCATGGCCACATCGGTCGCACCGTCACCTTGCGCTGCATTAGTCCAATCGATAACGACAGGCCCGTCGGGGGACATGATCACATTGAGCGGATGCAGATCAAGATGAATGACTTTATTCCCGGACGTACCTGGCCCCGCAGTCAGCCATGGCGGCGCCGAGATCTGGTGCAGTCGGCGGTGCAGGTCGGCGAGTACTCTGCTGTGCCTATTAAGGGTCCACGGTCGTCGACTGATTTCTGCCAGCATAGACCGACCGTTGATTCGCTCCATTACCAACTCTGTGCCATCTGAACTGACCTCGGCAATGGCGGGGATCGGGTAGCCATGCGCTCGCATAAATTCCATGGTTTGGGCTTCGACAGCCATTGAGCGTCCATGACGCGATCGAAGCAGAACGAGCCCCGGACCGTGCTCGAAGATGTCAGAGTCACGACCTGAAGCGACTAGTCGTCCCGTCGGCTTCACACCGCAACCATAACCTGCCTGATTTACGACCTACGAAATACTAGCGCATTCGGTAGACGAGGATCGAACTCACGTCCTTCGCATTGAGAGTGCAAGTTCGCCGGCAACCCATGTACGTTGAACACCAAAATCGGAATCGAGATCGACAAGATCGGCTCGACAGCCAACGGCAATGGATCCACGATCAGATAATCCGAGTAATCGCGCTGCATTCCAAGTCTCCATGACTCACACATTCCGGCAAATGCCTGCGGAACCTTCGACATGCGCTCGGCAGTCACCGACCAGTCGTCGGCATTGGCAGTTGGCATATTGTCGAATATCATTCGTGCCAAATCCACATCAGAACGCACGGTGCGAATATTACGAAGATGTTCACCAGCGTCAAATTGAATGACACCAATTTCAAGAGATTCACGTAACACTCCAGATGCGAGGCGGTCTGCATCGGTAGTCGTCTGAATGGAGTTGAGTTCTGCCAAAGTTTCGCGCACCAATTGGCCTCGAGCATCATGACCAGCCGGTCCGAAATCGGTCATTTCATGGTCATGGCCAACAATGCCCCGTGCCGTGGCAATCCCCGGATCGAGCGCTGCTTGTTGTTCGATAAATCGATCAGAAAGTGCCTAAACAGCAGAAATCGATTCTGAATTCATTGCCTAACGCTACTTGAGTTCAGGAGAGCGATGCACCGCCTGAGTTTAAAAGGGGGCTGTACATCTTGACTTGCGGTGACCTGATCAATACACTTCTGCCTCAACCTAAATCCAAAAATGGAAAGGGGATCACAATGGAACTTGATCCATCTCACATTCTGCAGATTGGCTCAGGGTTTTGGCCATCAAAGGTGCTGCTATCGGCGGTGGAATTGGAGCTTTTCACCCAACTCTCCAACAAATCATTCACTGGCCAAGTAATCGGCGACAAGTTGGGCTTACACCCTCGGGCAATCTGGGACTTCCTCGATGGCTTAGTTGCGTTGGGTTTGTTGGACCGCGAGGGTGACGGCAAAGATGCTCAATATCGAAATACGCAAGCCACTGCAGTGTTCCTCGACAAGAACAGCCCCCAATACATCGGCGGCATCCTTGAGATGTTCAACGCTCGTCTATTTCGGTTCTGGGCTGATTTAACCGAGGCACTGAAGACCGGTGAGCCCCAGAACGAAGTTAAGCACACTGGCGAACCGATGTTCGACGAGCTCTATGCCGATCCGGCCCGTTTAGAGCAGTTCATGAATGCCATGGCGGGTATCAGCCTCGGCAACTTCCACGCCCTTGCGGAGAAGTTCAACTTTTCCGCCTACAAAACCTTGTGTGACGTGGGCGGAGCGACTGGACAGCTTTCCCTTATTGTCGCCGCCCGACACCCGCACTTGGAGTGCATCAGCTTCGACCTACCTGTCGTCGAACCAATCGCCAAGAAAACCATCGAGGCTGCGGGTCTGGCCACTCGTGTCACCACCGCCTCAGGCAATTTCTTAACGGACCCTCTGCCCAAGGCGGATGTAATCACCATGGGCATGATCCTGCATGACTGGAACCTCGAGCGCAAGATGCACCTGATTAAATCGGCCTACGACGCTCTACCCGATGGTGGGGCATTCGTCGTCATCGAAAACATGATTGATGACGCCCGACGCCAAAATGTATTCGGGCTAATGATGTCGCTCAATATGCTCATCGAGTTTGGCGACGCCTTCGACTTCACCGGCGCAGACTTCACCGGCTGGTGCAAAGAAGTCGGATTTAAGAAGATCGAGATCATGCCGCTGGCCGGTCCGGCCAGTGTGGCAATTGCTTACAAGTAGACGACCAACGAACGTCTATCTCGGGTCGCGACATGATTGGCACGTCAAAAAGGGCCGAACTCAAGTACTTCCCATTTAGAGTGGGAGGCCGCCGGCAACCCACGTGCGCAGAACATTAAAGTCGTAATCTAGTTCGACCAGATCGGCCCGGCAGCCGACGGCGATCGATCCACGTTCTGATAGTCCGAGCAATTGAGCCGGAGTGGCGGTCGCAGCCTGAATGGCCCAATGCATGTCAACGCCGCACATCCGAACGACGTTTTTTATCGCGGTGTTCAACGCCAACGACGAACCCGCCAGCGTCCCATCTAGAAGCCGAGGAGCACCATTATGGTGCGTAATGGCTCGACGCTGTGCCCACGTCGATCTGTGCGCCACCGAGTCGGTAACGAGTATGACACCCTGAGGTTTGGAACGAAACGCCAGGTTGATTGCGCGGGGTCGAACATGTACGAGATCGGCAATAAGCGACACCGCCACACGATCATCGGTGAGCGCCACGAGGGCAACGCCGTCCTGGCGGTGATGAACTCCAGACATGCCATTAAAGAGATGGGTCACCAACTGCGCACCCGCATCGATTGCCGCCACGGTGAGCTCGTCGGGAGCCCGTGTATGTCCGATTGACACCACAACATCGCGTGCGCGCAATGCGCCGATGGCTGCCATCGCCGCGGTGTTCTCGGGTGCAATGGTGACGATTCGCACATTGTCCGGGATGCTTGAGAACCAGTCTGTGTCGGTGAGTTGTAAGTGTTGCGGATCATGGGCGCCCAGGGCGCCACCCAGAAACGGGCCTTCTAGATGGATCCCGGCGATCTGGGGTCGAGCGTCATCCGATCGGTTTTGAGCCTCGGTGATTCGCAAATATTTTTCGGCATAACTATTGAGTGGGGAACTGATGAGCGTCGGGTACCAGGTCGTGGTGCCTTGTTGCAGCAGCACCTGATCCAAAGACAACCATTCAGTGCCGCGAGCGTGAGCCACGTCGATTTCGCCGATTCCGTTGACTTGCAGATCTATGAATCCTGGCGCGAGGAGTATGTCGTCGTAATCGGTAGATATCGGGGTAATCGAAGTGATGAGCCCTTGTTCACAGGTCACGGCATGCGGACCAAATACACCCGACGGCAATGCAACCCGAGCGGCCCGAATGACCAGGCCCGATGATTTACGAAGCGATGTCACGCCGGCATGAGAGTACACCGTCTAGCGTTGACTCTAGTGAGCAGCCGAACCATGTTTTCAGAGTCGGCATCGAAAGAACTCTTGGGACTTTACGGGATTCCGTTTGCCATTGAGCGCAACGTGGCGAGCATAGAGTTGGCAATTACGGCTGCCGAAGAAATTGGATACCCAGTCGTCATCAAACTCTGTGGCGACAAGATTGCCCACAAAACCGAACGGGGGTTGGTGCGCCTCGGACTGGCCGACGCCGTTGCGGCGGAGGCTGCGGCGACTGACTTGTTACTGCAGGCTCGAGCAGATGACGGCGTCGTGAGCCTATTGGTTGCGCCGATGATCAGCGGTTCGCGCGAACTCATTGCCGGCATGGTTAAAGACCCGCAATTCGGCAAGACCGTGATGCTCGGCGTAGGCGGTATCTACACCGAGGCCCTAGGCGATGTCGTGTTTAGAACCTTGCCCCTGCGTGACGGAGACGTTGATTCGATGCTCGCTGACTTGAAACTCTCCAAGGTGTTCGGATCGTTCCGCAACATGGCGGCCGTTGACGCCAGCTCATTGCGCGCGGTATTCGCTGGTATCGAATTGGCAGCCAACGCCGATGGCAGAATCGAATCGATCGACATCAACCCGCTGATCGTCGACAATGACGGCCGAGTAGTCGGAGTCGACTGTCTGGTCGAGATCTCGGACGAGGCTATTAGTGGCAGCGGGGCTTTGGTCGCCCCAGCGCGGCGAGCAGCGGTTATCGACGACGCGCACTTTCGGGCGCTGTTCGAGCCGGCTGGCGTGGTCGTCGTGGGCGCTTCTTCGCACCCAGGCAAATTCGGCTTCGTATCGCTGCACAATGTTTTGGCGGGCGGTTATGCGGGCACGATCTTCGGCACGAACCTGCAGTCAGAGGAAGTGCTTGGTATTCAGACCGTACCGTCCGTTGTCGAACTGCCGAGCGGCGTTGTCGACCTGGCGTTTGTGTGCACGCCAGCATCGGTGAACATGCAAATCCTGCGCGATTGCGCGGCCCGCGGAGTTCGCGCCGTGTTTATCTCGTCGGCAGGCTATCGCGACTCAGACGCCGCGGGTCGCCTCGCCGAAGACGCGCTAGTCGCCGCCGCCGACGAACTCGGCATCTTGTTGATCGGGCCGAATGGGCAGGGAGTTGTGAGCACGCCCGCGCGGCTGTGCGCGCAGATCGTCGCCCCTAATCCGCCTCGCGGAAGCATCGCTGTCGCTAGCCAGAGCGGAAACTTTGTTTCGAGCTTCCTCAACTATTCGCGCCAAACACAAATCGGGATTTCGCGAGCGGTGTCGGCTGGCAATGCAGCCCAAGTTACCGTCGGCGACCTCCTCGATTTCTATTCTCGCGATGGCGAGACAAAGGTTTCACTGGCGTACATCGAGGGCATCGAAGACGGGCGCCTGCTGCTCGAGCAGATGTCGCGGGCAGCTAGAGCCAAACCACTAGTTGTTGTTAAGGGCGGCGCAACGGCTTCGGGCGCGCGTGCGGCCGCCAGCCACACCGGCTCGCTCGCCAGTAACGATGCTGTGTTCGACGGCGTATGCAAGCAGTACGGCATCACGCGCGCGAAAAGCGTCGAGCAAGCCTTCGACGTCGCCGCAACTTTCGCGACGCAACCGCTGCCGCGCGGTAATCGCACGGTCGTGGTTACGACGGTCGGCGGTTGGGGCGTGGTTACGACCGACGCGATCGGCCGCGACGGTTACCTGCAGATGATCTCGCTGCCCAAAGATCTAGAAGGACAACTCAACGATCTACTGCCTAGGCGCTGGAGTAAGAACAATCCGATCGATTGCGCGGGTGGTGAAACTCGTGACACGATTCCCGAGATTCTCGACATCGTTGCCCGGCACGAGCAAGTTGACGCGATCATCTATCTGGGCATCGGCATTCAAAGCAATCAGGCGCGGTTGATGCGCGAGGCCAAATATTTTCCCGACTTCGGCCTTGAGCGCATCGTAAATTATCATGAGCGCCAAGACGAGCGCTTCGCGCAGGCCGCGCACTTGGCATCGCACAAGTATGACAAGCCAATTTTGACGGCCACCGAACTCTCAGTAGCCGACCCCGAAAACGCCGGAGCGCGTGCTGTCAAGTCCAGCGGGCGACTGTGTTATGCCAGCGGCGACAGAGCAGCGGTGGCACTGAGCCATATATATAGATACGCCAAGTTTCGCGGTATCGCTAAATGAGCATCTCGGGCAATGGCAACTTGAAAGCCGATCTAGCGAGTGAATCGCGAGGCATCGCCCGTACTCGCCAGCGGGTAAAGGTCGGCTCGCCGAAGGTCGTTGCACTCACGCTCGTATCGTTGCTGATTACCGGCGCAGTACCGCTGACATTGCTATGGCGTGTTTCTAGTACAACGGCAAAGGCGGTCAATTCTGTTGCCTCGGTCGCCTCCAACGACTCTTTGGTCGTTACGCCTCTGTTCTCGGCACGTCGTGTGCCTGCGACCCTTTCGGTCGAGACGCGCCTTGGTGGTCTGCGCAACTCGCTAAGGGGTTTGACTCGGGGCCTACCGCCCGAATCTTGCTTGCTAGTCGACGTCGAGGGCCGTCGAATTGTGGCAGTAAACGGCGCCAAGGCGCTGATGCCGGCAAGCAGTCTAAAACTTGTGGTAGCAGCCGCCGCACTCAATGTGCTCGGTCCAGACTTTCAATTCACAACGACATTGCGCGGAGTTGTCAACAGTGACTCTGTCTCGGGAGACCTCTGGATAGTTGGCGGCGGCGATCCGCTATTGACACTCGGAAACTACACGAGCACGGAAAGCCTTCCGACTCTCTCTCCCACTCGTGTCGAAACTTTGGTCGATGGATTAGTTGCGGCTGGCGTGACGAGCATAAGCGGCTCGGTCATCGCAGACGAGTCACGTTACGACGCCGAACGGTTCACGCCAAGCCTAGGACTTGGCGTGCGCAGCACGGAGGTCGGCCCGTTAGGCGCGATGCTGATCAACGACGGAGTGATCTTGTCCTCGCCGATCAAGCCAGACAACCCCGCGCTATCGAGCGCAATCGAATTCACTCGCGTGCTATCGGAGCGCGGCATTTCTGTGGCCGGTGTGCCCAAGACCGGCGCTGTCTCAGCAGACCTTCCCGTGATCGCGTCAGTATCTTCGGCGCCGCTAGCCGCAGTGATCGCGGAGATGCTTACCAATAGCGACAACAACACCGCCGAGCTGTTGCTCAAAGAACTCGGTTTCGCATCCAGTGGTAAGGGCACCCGCATCGCCGGCATCGCCAGCGTAAAAGAGGTGCTAACGAGACTTTCGGTGAGCATAGAAGGTCTTGCAATGACCGACGGCTCCGGTTTGGACAGGTCGAACAGAGTGTCGTGCCTGACTTTGCAATCTCTTCTGGTTAGCGACGGTGGGTTCGGCACACTCACAGGTGGTCTCGCGTTGGCCGGTCGCTCGGGAACACTTGCTGATTTGTTTACTGGCAGTTCAGTTGCAGGAATCATGCGCGCCAAGACCGGAACGCTTACGGGTGCCAAGGCGCTCGCGGGCGTCGTACCGTACTCGCCGCGAGACGGACAGCACGCGATTATCTTTACACTTTTGCTAAACGGATCGGGTGTTTCGAACCAGGGTTCGTACCGTCCGATCTGGTTGCGTCTTACCGAGGCGTTGTCGAAGTTCTCTAGCCACCCAAACGCAAGCGAGATCGCGCCTCTGCCAGCGGGATCGTAGAGCCCGAACGAGTATTCCGCTCTCGTCAGATCGGCCAATTTCGATGGTAAATTGAAAGAGTGAAAAGCAGAGGGACACCTGTACCTAACGGTGTGGAGGCGCCGAGTTTCGGCGAACTTGTAGAACTCGTTACCTCGTACGCGAAACAACAAACACTTGACCCGATTCGTGGTGCCGGTCGCTGGCTCGCCTACGGATTATTGGCGGTGGTGTCGCTTATTTTGGGCGTTGTGTTGATCAGCGTTG
>JAYTUM010000072.1:0-8282 GCA_043744575.1 Acidimicrobiales bacterium
AGCAAGCTCTTGCTTAGTTGCTCGTAAGCAACTTGATCAGGCTGCTGGTGTCGTAGCGGCTGCCGCCCATCGCCACGATCTGGGCGTAGAACGAGTCGACAAGTTCTGTCATAGGCAGCCTGGCGCCGTTGCTCTTGGCCTCTTCGATGCAAATCGCGAGGTCTTTGCGCATCCACTCGACGGCGAAGCCAAAATTAAATTCGTCGCGCACCATCGTCTTGGCGCGATTGTCCATCTGCCAAGACTGCGCCGCACCTTTCGAGATCACGTCAACGACGTCATCGGCGTTTAGCCCCGCGCGCAACGCAAAGTTGAGCGCCTCGCTGAGACCCTGCGCAACCCCGGCTATGCAAATCTGGTTGACCATCTTGGCGAGTTGGCCAGAGCCGACTCCGCCGAGCAACTTGCACATTTTGGCGTAGGCACTAATCACGGCTTCGGCTCTCGCGTACACGGCTGCGTCGTCGCATCCGCACATCACGGTCAACGCGCCTTTCTCGGCGCCGGCCTGACCACCCGAGACTGGCGCGTCGATAAACCCGACGCCATTACTCGAGCACGCGGCGCCGAGCTCGCGTGCCAGAGTCGCCGAGGCGGTGGTGTGATCGACGAGAATCTTGCCAGCGCTAATGCCCGCCAGCGCGCCCTGCGCGCCGAGCGCGACCGAACGGACGTCGCTGTCGTTGCCGACACACATGAACACGATCTCGCTTACATTTGCGACCGCCATAGGCGTCAACGCCAATGCGCCGCCGTTGGCCAAAACCCACGCCTCGGCCTTGGCCGGGCTGCGGTTGTAAACGGTCACGGAGTGCCCTGCGGTCGCCAGGTGGCGGGCCATCGGCGAGCCCATCGCTCCTAGACCGATGAAGCCGACTGCTGTCATGGCGAAAATTACTTCTTCTTAGCGACTGCTTTGGCGGGAGCCTTGGCAACTTTCTTGGCGGCGACTTTGACTGCGGGTTTGGCGGCTGCAATGGGTTTGGCGGCGACTTTGACAGCCGTCTTAGCAACCTTCTTGGCCTTGGCGGGCTTGAGAACACCTTCTTCGAGGGCGTGGTCGAGCCACTCCTCGGCCTTTTCTGTCGACACTTTTAGCGCCGGCGAGATCTCTGAGATCAGGTTGATGCGGGCTCGGTCGTACATTGTCTTTTCTGCAGCCGAGAGCGCACTGTCGCGATCGCGCGCAGCCAAGTTGCGAACAACTTCGGCGACTTGATAAACATCGCCGCTCTTGAGCTTCTCTTGGTGGTTCTTAAATCGACGCGACCAGTTGGCAGGCACGCGCGGGTCGGCCTTCGAAAGCACCGAGCGCAAGTCTTCAAGTTCACTCTTAGATACCGGCGGGCGCACACCAACCTGGTTGGCCATCGCGGTCGGCACAGACAGCGTCATCTCGTTGATCACGGTCTTTAGAATCAAATATTCCTGAACTGCCCCGAAGGCCTTCATGCGCTTGATGCCGTGCACGATGCAGGCCCCATGTTGCGGATAGATAACGGTGTCACCTTTTTTAAATTTCACGAGTGCCCTCTCTTAAACCTGACCCCGAAAGGATACGGCAAAATGCCCCAATAACAGCAATAATCAAGCAACTATTGCTGGCACTAACTCGTCAAAGAACAACCTGTTGGCACGTTCAACATCGGCCAAGATCAGAGAATTTGCCATGCCAATAGCCGCCACTTTGTCGACGCCCAGCGCCTCGATCATCTTCAACTTGGCGACGCACGCCGAGGTATTGCCGACTACGCCGAACTGCTCGATGAAATCATTCGGGAGCGCCAGGGCCTGGCGCGATTGGCTGCTCGTGTGATCGTTCATGTCGACGTCTTTGTGGAGGTTTTGCATCACCGCCTCTGTGGCACTCGTCTGCGGGCCGGTCGACTTACCGTGCATCACCGCGAATCGCGCAAACAACGAAACCCCGCCCGCCGCTAGACGCCTCGCAGTGACGATGTCGTCGTGTACCACGATGTTTAGCCACGCGCCGAATTTGATTGCATCGGGATCAAGGCCCGCCGCGGTGCGCGCCTCCCGGGCAACTCCGATCGCCCACTTGATTCGGGTCGGGTCTGCGCCAACCGCCAGCATCACGCGGTCTGCGTGAACCGCCGCGAGCGCGATCACCTTCGGCCCGGTCGCCGAAACTTCTACTGGCACCTTCTTGACGCGCAAGTCTGATGTAACTCTATTGCGCGCCAACTCGCGTGCCAGCCAGTCGATGCGACTCGCGCTTGGCCCGTCGGCCAAACCCAGCGTCGCCAAATCAGCACGAGAGTTGCCGTAAAACGAAATATCGTCGAACGGCACACTCTCGCCGCGCAAGTATTTTTGCAAAGCCTGCACAAACTGCGAGAGTTCGCCAACTGCTGCAGGCGCGCGACCGATGTGCGCCAGCGATGAATCGCCGCGACCGATGCCCAGCGTCATCCGGCCGTTTGAGAGTTGTTGTAGCGAAGCCATCGCCGCCGCCGCCACGGCAGGGTGCCGCGTTACGGGGTTGGTTACGCCCGTGCCGAGTTGCAGAGTCTTCGTCGCCATCGCCGCCGCTGCCAACGCGACATACACCTCTCCATCGGTGTTTTGGGCGTCGTAGATCGCCAGCCCGCTCGCCCCCGCCGACTCGGCGCGCTCGGCGATCTCGACGATCTCGCTTGCAAATGCAGATGCCACCGACCAGATCTGAACCATGCGCCCTCGGTAGGAATCGAACCTACGACCTACGGATTAGAAGTCCGTTGCTCTATCCATCTGAGCTACAAGGGCAATTTGCTCCTCTAATCGTATCTCGGTGAACCTTTTATTTTATTGAGTCAACTCTCATAGATTGAAGCGGCGGATGTTGAGCGACAACGCGAGAAAACCCACTCGCCACTCTTGGCGAGGCATAACAGCAAACGTGCCCGCCCCCACCGAAGTCGAAGCGAGCACGTTATTGGCCAGCGTGTGCAATGCTGAGTCAGCCGCCGTTTGGACCTGACTGATCGGCACCGTCTTCGTTGATTTCAACATCGTTGTCCGTCTCATTGTCGTTGACTTCGTTCATGCTTGAGTGACGATGTGAGTGTTGCAGAGCCCTGCTGACAGCAAGCTGAACACCTGAACACCTGAACACTTTGTCAGTTTGCATTCAGGGCGATGGATTATGGCGCTGAGATAATGGAGTAGTGGAGATGACCAGGTTGCTTATCGTGGAAGATGAAGTAGCCCTTGGCGATGCCTTGCGTGACGTCATCATTCTCGGCATCCTTCTGCCGAAAGTCAATGGATTCAAAGTTTGCAGCGGCATCCGGGAAGCCGGCAACTGGACCCCTATCCTCACGCTCACTCGCCGTGTAACACACGATGGCGAGCGAGTTGAACTTACCGCTCGTAAGTTTGCATTGCTTGAGTACCTGGCGCAGCACGTAGAACAAGTCGTCAGCAAGACCGACTTGTTGGATGAACTGTGGGACGCCGCGTGCGACGGTGATCCGAACATTGTTGAGGTCCACGTCGGAAGACTGCGCCGAAAGATTGATTGCTCTGCACACAAGTGCGCCATCGAGATGGTGGTTTCGGCTTTGGCCTTGCCATGGTGGCGAGAATTGCCCGCGTTCACGATGCCATCGTGGCGGTCTCTGACAACAATCCCAGCGCCACGATTGTCGCCATTTTTCCACGCCCCAATTGAAGCACTATCCAAAAACAATTAAAATGAAACGAGACAACGATATGTCAGTGAAAAAAGTACGACAGGTATCCGCACGGACTTCGGAGCGATGCTCAACAAAGTCCCCAAAGTTACATTTTACTTCTGGCTGGTAAAAATTCTGGCTACAACGGTTGGCGAAACCGCAGCCGACTTTCTTGCCACTAACCTGAATTTGGGGACTACCAATACCACTTTTATTGTCGCTTCTGCTCTGATTACGGTTCTCGTGTATCAATTTAGATCGAAGAAATATGTGCCGACCATTTATTGGCCGGCGGTAGTGCTGCTCAGCATTGTTGGCACACTCATTACCGACAACCTTGTCGACAACTTGGGAGTCAACCTTCAGGTAAGCACCGCGGTGTTCGCAATCGCGCTCGCTGTCACGTTTGCAATCTGGTTTGCGAGTGAGCGAACACTTTCAATCCACAGCATCGTGACTTCTAAACGCGAGGCGTTTTACTGGCTTGCGATTCTATTTACCTTCGCCCTTGGCACCGCCGCGGGCGATTTGGTCGCCGAACGAATCAATATTGGATACTGGAAGTCGGCGCTCCTCTTTGCTGTGGCGATCGGGCTCACTTCCATCGCTCACTATCGGTTTGACTTGAATGCCATCCCTGCGTTTTGGATCGCATACATTCTGACTCGCCCGCTCGGCGCATCGATGGGTGATTATCTGTCGCAACCACGCACCGCGGGCGGTCTTGGACTCGGAACAGTTGGAACGAGTGCGATATTCCTCACCACCATTCTGATCGTGGTTGTCCATTTGACTCGGCAAGAAAATTCCGCGAAGGAATTAGAGAGACCTAATCCAAAACACTGTCAGTGACAGTTACCAGTAGATAGCCCAGTGAAGGAGTACCAACTATGAAGTGTCTCAACCACAATACTCTTACCGGCCTCGGATCGATCGCAGCAAGTCCCGGTTATGGGCCGCGGAACTCGCCGCTTTAATCCGTTCAGTTCGCGTTATACAAAAATGTTGAGTTCACCGGCACTCCAACTGTGAGGACGTCGAGCACCGGGCAGTGTTCGTCAACAATCTTTGTAAGTTGGTTATAGCGCTCGATTGTCTCTGGTCCATTTAGGCGAACATTCAAGTCGATCGACTGAAATCCAGGACGAACGTTGGGATCAAGTCCGAAGAATCCCTGCACATCAAGATCGCCGGCGAGGGATACTTCGACGCTGTCTAGTGCGATCCCCAACTTTGCCGCCCACACTTGGTACGTGATTACTTGGCAAGCGCCGAGCGATGCCAGTAGGTGCTCGACGGGGCTAGCGCCGAGATTTGTGCCAGCAAGAGTTGGCGGTTCGTCAATCGTAAATTCGTGACCGGCTGCCCGAACAATTACTTGAGTGGTCGAACCGGAAACGAGCGTTGTCACTGCTTCTGGTCTGATTTTGGCGAGCGCTTTATTGTTTTGCACCGCGGCCGCCGTAGCGGAAACAACTCCAGCAAGAATGCTGGACGGTGAAGCTTGTACCTCTTTAATAGTGTTTGTCATTTTCGTTTGCCCCTTCGTCTCGTGGATGATTTGTGGAATTGACCTAATCGAAGATCCTAGCCTAATCCTGACTAATCCAGTCATATTTATCAAGTTTCGGTAAATACGCCAAAATCATCCAATTCTTCGCCTTAATGAGACTCCGACACGCTCGTATTTAGGTTCGAAGCAGCAAGGCGTGGGTGAACGACTGTGGAGCACCCCATGGCGTGTAGTGCAGGCGCTCAAATGACTCAACAAGCTGAAACCCATCTGCGAACACAGCTGTGAGCGAGGCCGCGCCGTGGTTCGCAACTGGCAAGCCGCTGCAAGACTGCGGACCAGTTTCTGAAAAAGTTGCCATCACAAGATGGCCGCCTGGTTCAACTCCTGCCTTGGCGCACGCTGCGTATTTAGCCTGGTCGACGGGCAAAGTAAGAAAGTGGAAGGTGGCCCGATCGTGCCAAACCCGAACCGGGGCTTCAAATGCAACCGAACGCACATCGGCGCACGTAAAGCGAACCGAGCTCGACTTATCGCCGAGCAGCGACCGAAGTCGATCGAGTGCGACTTGGGAGTGGTCCACCGCTTCGATGTGCAGGTATTCGAGGGCCACTAGCTCGCGGACAAGCGTCGATGTTCCGGCCCCCATTACCGCCACTCGATGCGACGGCGCCGACACGCGACGCACCAGTTCGGTGCACGTTTGCGCTACGTCCTCGTGCCAACTGACGGCGTCGTGCTTTGTATTCGTCCAAACTGAATCCCAGTGGGATTGTTCGTCACTCATGGTCGACACGATAGCAATGCCGAATGGCCGCGCGCCGACCGCAACTTTTGCGACGCAGGCAAAATTCGTGGCCGCAATGTTGTGCTTGACTTCCGACGATAAAGCCCGACGAGTTATAATTGCTAAGTGGCCCGTGTTGAACTGCTCGATGCCGCTCGGGCCCCAATCACGACGCAGCAATTCTTTGTCGGAGGCGACCCCGGGCCGATCGTTGCCGCGCTTGCAACCGTGCCAGAACTTTTGGCGCCGACGATCGGATTCATTTCGGCGGCTCTCGGAGCAGGCGCGGTCGGGATTCGCTTGAAAGAGTTCGCCATTTTGCGAACATCAGTTTTGCAAGGCTGCAACTATTGCATTCAGTCCCATACGACAGTCTCACTAGACGTCGGTCTAAGCACGGACGAGGTGCGCGCCCTCCGTAGTGAAATGCCATTGGAGGACGTCTTCCCATCTGTGGCGGAACTAGCACTCATCGGTTGGATCGACGCGCTTGCTGGTGCCACCGGTCCGGTACCGGACGACGTCTGGAGCGCAGCGCGCGTCCATTGGGAAGAATCCGCTCTAGTGGAAGTTGCGGTTACTGTTGGTGCCACAATGTTTCTAAATCGGTTCGCCACTGGTCTGCAACTTCCTACCGCAGACTCGGTGATTAGGCGACTTACCGCGGAGGGATTGGCGTGATCAACACATTTATCCCTTCTGGTCCAATCGCAGATGCCGTGAAGTCGGGAGAACTTCCGTCACGCGTTTGGTTATACAGCAACTATCACTGCAATCTCGCCTGCTCCTACTGTCTCACCGAATCGGCGCCGCGAAGCAAACGGCGCGAACTCACAAGCGACCAAATGATCGCGGTCGCTGAGCAGGCGCGAGAGCTCGGATTCGGCGCGCTCGGCATCACCGGTGGCGAACCCTTCCTCTTACCCTGGCTTCCCGACACAGTTTTGCAGATGGTACGGCACCTTCCGGTTTTGATAAATACAAACGGTACGTTGTTTGTCGGCGATCGGATCGAACGAGCAACCAGGCTCGCCCATCCCGATATTGCGCTCCAGATTTCACTCGATTCGCACCTCCCTGAGATTAACGACGAGGCTCGCGGTCCAGAGAACTTCGCTCATGTTGTGCGGGCAGTTCCTATCCTCGTCGCAGCTGGGGTCAAGGTACGAATTGCCACAACTACGTCAGAGAATCTTGACTGCCCGACTCTCGATCCGCTAAAGCGTCTAGTCGTTGAGCTTGGAGTGTCAGCGGACGAACACATAATTCGGCCTATCGTGCGACGAGGTCGCGCCGACGAAATCAATCTCGGAGTTCATGCAACAGCCCGCGATATTCCTAACGAGCTCACAATCGGAGCCGACGGCGCGTTTTGGGGCAGCTTCGGCCCGACAGTGCGCAATGGTCGTCTCGACACCGACCTCCTTTTGACCCGAACAATTTTGCCGCTATCGGTGCCTGCCAACGCCCTTCTCACTGCCGTGCGAGGCCAACCGGCGGGAACAGTTACCGGCCTTGGTATCCGTTGCGCGTGAAGTCACCCGGAGTATTTAGGCTCCAATATTGTTGACCAAATTTCGGGCGAGTCGTGGCAATTCTCCGTCTCGGTCCGAGATCGCAACCGAGCGAAGATCGTCGAAAGTATCGAGGTCGCGAGCCATTGGAAGCAACCGAACCTTGCGACCCAGTTGATGCAAGCGGTGCAGCTGCGCAAGGCCTGTATGCGAGCGACTCATTTGCACGTCAGCGAACACGTCGTCCACTATTTCCACGGTAGATGCACACAATCCAAGCGACCAATAGCCGCCATCGGTGGCCAAGCCGATCGCGTCAATTCCATTGGCGACTGCGCGGATCGCATCGGCCAATGCAAATGCGGCGTGGGGAGTTTCCATCCCAATAATCACCCCCGGACCCAGTTGCCTGAATCCATTTGCCAGTCGTGCGCCGAGACCGTCCCCCTGTTGCGCTCTGACTTCAAATCCGTCGGGCAACACGGGCAAAGGTTCGCCGTCCCACAGCAGAACTCGTCGCACTTCGCCCGTAAAGACAATTGCATTTATTTCGGAGATGGTGTCGTTCAACGCGGCCGCCGCCACCGCGGCGGCTTGCTCGCTACTACACGGCGGACACAAGCGAGTTTTCACCAAACCGGGTACCGGCGACTTGGCGATAATGGTTACGTGCACCTCTCAGCGCCTCGAGTCGTCGCGAAGAAGACGGTTCATGTCGCTAACTGCCCGAATTGTGCCTCGAACCGTTCCGGTTACCTTCGAGCGGCCCTCACGTTTGTGATACTGCA
>JAYTUM010000073.1:0-2145 GCA_043744575.1 Acidimicrobiales bacterium
ATAGTCGGAGTCGCAGTTCATCTCGTCGCGTTGATCTCCGACAGTTACGTTCATTTTGGGCTAGCCGAGGTATTGGTGCCGATGAACACAACGTGGCGGCCGGGCGCTGTGGCGTGGGGAATCGTGGCGATGTACTTGTTGGTGGCCGTGCAGGCTTCGTCGGTGCTGATGAAGAAGATTCCGAAAAAGTTGTGGCGCGGTATTCACCTAACTAGTTATGCGATGTTTGTCAGCGTCTCTGTGCATTCGCTCACAGCCGGCACAGACAGGGGCGCTGCGCTATTTCCGGCGCTCGCAGTTGCGCTAATCACGCTGATGATCGCGCTGACAGGTATTCGCTTGTTGTATCAAGGCAAACCCCGCACCAGGGAGCTGCTATCGGCGAATGCCGGCGCCGCGGTAGCAACAACATCGATATCGACATCACGGAAACAATCGCTTCCGCCGCCATCCCCACGCTAGGTGCGGCTGATCTGTTTGCGGTTCTTGGTCTTCGACAGGCGATAGTCCTTATTCATCAGCGCAATCACGTCTAGCGAAATCTCCTTCGGACAGGCGGCAGAACACTCGCCCGTGTTTGTGCACGAGCCGAACTGCTCGTCCATCTTTTCGACCATCGTCTCTGTGCGCTTGAAACGTTCGGCCTGCCCCTGCGGCATCAAATTGAGGTGCGCCAACTTGGCGCCGGTAAATAGGTTGGCCGCGCCATTGGGGCACGCCGCCACGCAGGCGCCGCAACCGATGCACTGCGCCGAATCCATCGCCGCATCGGCCACGGTTTTTGGTACGGGGATCAGGTTGGCATCGGGCGCGCCGCCTGTGATTGCGGTAATGAATCCGCCCGATTCTATGATTCGGTCAAACGACGATCGATCGACCATCAGATCTTTTATGATCGGGAAGGCCGCCGCGCGCCACGGCTCGATCACAATCGTTTCGTTGCTCTTGAACGAGCGCATGTGCAACTGGCAAGTCGTGGTAGCGCGTTGCGGCCCGTGGGCTACGCCATTGATCATCAACGAGCATGTGCCACAAATACCCTCGCGGCAATCGTGATCGAAGACGACTGCTTCCTTGTTGTCGGCGATCAGCCACTCGTTGAGCACATCGAGCATCTCGAGAAACGATGCCTCAACGCTGATCTCCGGCAACACATGCGTCTCGAACTTGCCCGGCGCTGATGGCCCCCTTTGGCGCCAAACCTTGAGCGTGATGTTCTTAAGGGTTTTCACTTGTAACTCCGTGTTGCTAAGTGCGCGGTTTCGAAAACTAGTTCTTCTACATTTCGCTTCGATTTCATTGGGTCGCCCGTCCACTCCCATGCCGCGACGTGACAGAATTTGTCGTCGTCGCGCAACGCTTCCCCCTCGTCAGTCTGGTACTCGGATCTGAAGTGCGCACCGCAACTCTCTTCGCGGGTCAGCGCGTCGCTGCACATCACCATGCCGAGTTGAAAGAAGTCGTCGACCCTGGCGGCTTTTTCTAGAGTCTGGTTCATCGACTCGCCAGTGCCCGTTACGCGGAGGTCTGTTTTGAACTCTTCGTACAAGATTGGCAAGTTTGTAAGCGCCATTCTCAAACCCTGCTCGGTGCGCTCCATGCCGCAACAATCCCAAATAATCTTCCCCAATTCGCGGTGAAACTGATCTGGCGATCTTGTGCCCTTTATGCCAAGGTATCCGCTGAAGCGGGCGGCGGCTTCGCTTTCTGCGACCTTAAACGCGGGGTGATCAACGCCAGGCAATGTCTTGTTCAGTAGCGGCGCAAGCTCGTTGCCGATCGTGTAGGGCAGGACAAAATATCCGTCGGCGAGTCCCTGCATCAGGGCCGAGGCGCCGAGGCGGTTGGCGCCATGGTCAGAGAAGTTGGCCTCGCCGGCGGCGTACAAACCCTTGATCGTTGTTTGCAGTTCGTAGTCAACCCACAACCCGCCCATCGTGTAGTGCGTCGCCGGGTATATCCGCATCGGTTGCGAGTACGGGTCTTCGCCAGCGATGCGCTCATACATCTCGAACAGGTTGCCGTAACGCTCTGCTACTACCCCGTGACCGAGTCTCTCAATGGCGGCGGCGAAATCGAGGTACACGCC
Source organism: Acidimicrobiales bacterium (assembly GCA_043744575.1). GTDB lineage: Bacteria > Actinomycetota > Acidimicrobiia > Acidimicrobiales > Ilumatobacteraceae > UBA3006. Next base: position 2,090 of record JAYTUM010000073.1, read on the forward strand.
ATTCTTGAGCGGCCCAACTCCATGACCCTTATCGACCAAGCGCTTGGCGGCGCGCG
>JAYTUM010000074.1:0-8179 GCA_043744575.1 Acidimicrobiales bacterium
CCCAAGAACTGTCGCGACAACAGTGCCTCGATCGAGGGGTGGGCGCGATGCTCGCCGCGCACCACCGCCCATGCCTCTGAGGGCTCGTGGCTGTTGAGCAACTTCGACAAGCGTTGCGGCCCCAGCAACGGCAAGGCGGCCAGCGCCGCGGCGTAAACGTCTTCGCAATTAATGAGTCCGGCATTCACGACTGATCACCCGCAAATGCAGGCAGCAAACCAACGCGCAGGGCCAGCGCCGCGGCGATGTGTGGCTCATCAACCGGGCCCAGTTCGCCTTGCAAGTCGGCGATCGTGCGCGCCACGCGGCGAATGCGGTGATAACCGCGGCCCGTGAGTCTGCCGTGTTCGAGTTGTGCCCGCACTAGTTGGCGCGCGCCGCGAGTGAGAGGCGCGTGCTCATCGAGCAGATCGGCGGTGAGCATTGAATTTAGGCAGCCCGAGCGCGCCGTCGCGATGTCGCGCGCAAGAACTACTCGCGCCGCCACTACATACGAAGCCTCGCCTGGTTCTTTCGCTAACAGTTCATCGACATGCGGCCGATTGACGGCCACGCGCAGGTCGAAGCGGTCGAGCAGCGGCCCCGAAAATCTGCGCAGGTAACGCTGGCGCATGCGGTCGTCGCAAATACACACGCCAGGCGCACCCTCGCCGCACGGGCACGGGTTGGTGGCGCCGACGAGCAAGAACTTTGCCGGCAATGTCACCGCGGACTTGGCGCGCGACAGGTGCACGACGCCCTCTTCTAGAGGTTGACGCAGCGCGTCTAAAACGGATGGCATGAATTCTCCGAGTTCGTCTAAAAATAAAACTCCGTATGCCGCCAACGAGATCTCGCCAGGGCGCATCGCCGCGGTGCCGCCGCCGACCATCGCGATCATCGAAGCCGAGTGATGCGGCGCGCGAAACGGCGGGCGTCGAATCAAACCAGCATCCGGTATCGGCAGGTTGGCCGCCGAGTGAATCATCGTCGCCAATAGGCCATCGCTCGCGTCGAGGGTCGGCATGATGCTCACTAGGCGCTGCGCCAACATTGACTTGCCAGAACCCGGCGGGCCGATTAGCAGTAAGTGATGATTGCCGGCCGCCGCGATCTCGAGCGCCCCGCGAGCCGCCGGCTGGCCGCGCACATCGGACATGTCGAGTGCGGTGACAAGCTCGTTAGATACTCGAAGATTTTGATTTCCCACGAGTTCCATTGGCCAGGCCTGATCGCCGGCCAGGCACTGTACCAGTTCGCCCAGCGACGAAACCGCGCGCGCCGAACGGCTAGCAACAGCGCGCGCCTCGTGCAAACACTGCGGAGCAACGACGACATCGCGATCGTGCAACGCGCCGACGAGCGGCACCACCCCTGGCACCGATCGCAACGAGCCATCGAGACCGAGCTCGGCGACGAACGCAAGATTGGCACAGCTACTCGATTCGATGACCTCCTGCGCGACCAATAATCCGACGGCGATCGCCAGGTCGAGACCAGAGCCACCGCGGCGTTCGCTGCTCGACGCCAAGTTGATCGTGATGCGGCGGTTTGGCCAACTCAAACCTGACGACAACAGCGCGGCGCGCACGCGATCACGCGATTCGCGGCAGGCCTCGTCGGGTTGGCCGACAATCGTAAAGCCGGGCAGCCCGACGCCGACGTGCACCTCGACATCTAGTGGTCGTCCCTGCACGCCGAGCAGTGTCGCCGAGCGAATTGAAGCAAACATTTAATATCCTCCGTTTATATTTGCGTGCTCGGTAGCGCGCTTGGTTGTAGTGCAAAGCGATGCCACGATCTGCGGGGTAACGCCTGTGAGACTGTGACTAGTGATTAAAAACCGACCACCTACTCATGCACTATGTGTGCTGGCGTGCGTCGCTTTGACCGTCTTGGCCTCGTGCGGTGGTCCGGCTCGCACTGCCACAAATTTCTGTCGCCAGTTGCAAAAGGAGCTGCCCAGCATTGCCATGCCCGCGGCCACGCCGCACGAAGTTTCTGATTTGGTCGAAAGCTACGGGCGACTATTAAATGTTGCACCGCTGGCCGTGCAAGAAGACTGGGCTGCGTTGACAAATTTGGTTAAGGCCGCCGCCAAGGTTGACGCCGCAGACCCTGAAAGCGTCCAAAAGGTCGCCGATCTCGCTTATGCGTCACAGAAACACGCCACAAATGCTGCGGCGTGGGCGCTGGCAAATTGCGGAGTAGATATTTCGACGGGCGTCGGGGCGACGCCGTAATTAGTTAGCGAATCTCGCCGCGCTTGATGATCACCTTGTCGACGAGACCATAGTCGCGCGCGCCCTCGGCGGTGAACCAACGGTCGCGCTCGGAGTCAACCTGAATCTGCTCGATCTTTTGACCAGAGTGATGCGACGTGAGTTCGGCCATGCGCTTTTTCGTGTACGCCAGCTGCTCGGCTTGGATGGCGATGTCGGATGCTTGACCGCGTAGACCAGCCAATGGCTGGTGCATCATGATCCGCGCGTTGGGCAGCGTGTAGCGCTTGCCGGCCGAACCGGAGGTGAGCAAGAACTGACCCATTGAAGCGGCGAGACCCAAGCACACGGTCGCCACATCGCAGCTTATAAATTGCATCGTGTCGTAGATGGCCATTCCGGCGGTGACCGAGCCGCCCGGGCTATTGATGTATATCCACACGTCGCTCTTTGAGTCTTCGCCCTCGAGGTACAGCAACTGCGCGCAAACCTGGTTGGCGATCTCGTCATTCACATCTGTGCCAAGCATGATCACGCGGCTCTTGAGCAAGCGGGTGAAAATGTCGCTGCGCGCATCGCCGCCACCTTCGAGGGCTACGGCCGGCATATATAGGTCGGATGCAGAAGTGAACGGCAAATTCGTCATGAGATCAGGCTACTACGCTGGTAGTGGCGTAAAACTTCTGCGCACTCCGCTAAAAACAATGGCGACTCGCTCGTCGTCGGCAATCTCGTGACGGATTTCAAGTACGCCCGCCAACCCCGCGGCGCCTGTCGGGCTGACATCAATATCTGTTGCCCGGTGCGCCAGCGCGTAGGCCTCGACAATTTTTTCTTCCGAGGCGACGATTGGCGAGCCGCCACTCTCGCTCATTGCGTTGCACACAGCGACCCAGTCGTATGTTTCATCATCCAAGATTCCGTCGGCGAGCGAATACGGCGACTCCTCCCACGGCCACATGCACTGATCCCAGCGACTGCCCGCATGGCGAGCACCGCCACTCGCCTGCGCAATTTTCCAGGCGCGAGCCAGCGGAGCGCATCCCTGAGCCTGTACCGCATGCAACTTTGGTCGCAAACCGCCGGCGTATAAACCAGCCGCGGCAGATGCCGCAAACGCGCCGCCGCCAACTTGGATAAACAACCTGTCGAGCGGCGGACCACTTACGCGCTCTTGGGCGTCGGCGATTTCCCAACCAATTGTGCGGCCCCCATCGAGACACCACGCATTTTCTGGGCCCTGCACCCCAAAAGGTATAGCCCCGTTTCCTACTTCTTCGCGAAAGCGCAACACGCACGGGTCGCCCGGCGGATCATTCTCGAGCCTCGAACACTGCACAACGACGGCACCGAGTTGCGTCAGCATCGCCACCAGTGCGGCGTCGGCGTCGACGGGCACGAACACGCGGATCGGCCACTCGATGCTGCGCGCCAAAGTCGCCGCCCCAATCGCGGCGTTGCCGCACGAGGCGATCGCCAAGTTAGGCCGCTGCGCCGACGACGCCCAGCCCGCTGCGCCTACTTGCTCGGCTACCAACAGGTGCAACAACTCTGTATATAGGTGTCGGGCCTTATGCGAGCCGCCGACATTTTGCGTTTCGTCTTTGACCCACACGCCACCTTCGGAAGAAAAGCCCAGCGCGTCCGAGAGCGCGTCGTGTCTGCCATACGGAGTAACCCGAAAACCGGTGCCGGCAACTGCAGAGACCTGCTCGTCGGTGCGTCGAATAATTTCGACGCGTTGCTCTTCGCTGAACCCGTGCGCCGCAGCGAACGAATCCCACGCCAAATATGTACGAAAAGATATGTACGGGTTATCATCGCCGGTGCCGCGCAAAGGTCGCAGCGGTTCGTCGAGCAACAGCACATGGTGACGATCTGTGTCTGTCGCATTCGGGCAGCGCCACGACAGCGGCTGCGAGATTTCGACTCGCGTTTGGCACGAGGCGCAACGCCAACTCACCGCAATTGTTGCGGCGGCCACGACTGCTACTTGGCTGCGGCGACGCGCTTGTTGAACTCGCCGGTGAGTTCGTCCCAGACGGGGATGTAGCGGCGCAGGTTTTGCCAGAACGATTGCGAGCGCCGGGCCTCGAACACCTCGAGTGGCGTTCCTTGCTGCTCGACCCACGTGTAGTAGCCGAGGTTAAAAATGCGGCTGCGGTCGCGCTCGGTGCAGTCAATCATCGCGTCGGTGCCAACGTTGCCGAGATACTCAGAAAAAACCTCGGCGGCGTCAACCTCGGTGAACGAATTATTGAAGCGCCGCGCCAAGGTCTTGACGCGCTCGCTCGGGTACAAGTCGGCGCCGTCGGTGGCGATCGTAATTATCACATCGTTCGGCCCGAGGCCTAGCAACTTGGCCGTCTTGATAGCCGCAATCATGTTGCAGATCGACGAGAAGCCGAAGTGCTCGAGGGCCGCAACAACTTCAGCCGGCACGTGTTTGCGCTCGCGCAGATACTTGCGGCCGACCTCGGTGTTAAACAGCACGTCGAGTTCGTCGGTGGCATGATCTGAAATCGCCGCGACGATGTCGGTGTTCATGACGTTATGAATTAGCGGTATGTGCTTGTCGCCGATGCCCTGAATGTTGTGCTCGCCGAAACCGTTCTCGAGCATGGTCGGGCATTCGAGCGCCTCGACGGCGACGATTTTCGTGCCGTAGATGTCTTTGAGTCTGTCGCCAGCGCCGATGGTGCCGGCCGATCCAGTCGCCGAGGTGAACGCAGCAAGGCGCAAGTTGGAGTTGTTCATCGACTTGGCGACGTACTCGTACACGCTCGCCAACGCGCGGCCAGTGACCTCGTAGTGGCCGGCGTAGTTGCCGAACTCGCAGAACTGGTTAAAGATGAAGTTTTTTGGATCGCGTTTCATCTCGTTGCAGGCGTCATAGATTTCCTTGACGTTGCTCTCGGTGCCAGCGGTGCGAATGATGTCGCTCGGGTCGCTGACCCACTTGTCGAGCCAATCGAAACGCTCCTGCGACATACCCGCCGGCAACACCGCCACTCCGCGAGCGCCAGTGATGCGGCTGATCGCCACCCCGCCGCGCGCATAGTTGCCGGTGCTCGGCCATACCGCGCGCTGCGTCGACGGGTTGAACTGGCCAGTGACCACGCGCGGGATCAGGCACGAGTATGCGGCTAGAACTTTGTGCGCCGTGATCATCGGGAAGCGATCGCCAAACATCACCACAATCGGGCTCGACACACCCGTCAGCGAGGTTGGCAGGACGACGTGATCGGGCACGCTAACGCGCTCGCCTTTTAAGTTGTTGAACCAGTGCACGCGAAATAAATTGCGCGCGTCGGGGGCATTTTTGTCGACGCCCTTGGCCACGTCGGCGTCGATTTGAGTTGGGTCAGCCAACTGGGCAAATGTTGGCAAGACGACGTTGTTCTTGGCGCACCTGGCGACGCTCTCTAGAAGCGCGCCCGCATCGACGACCTCTTCGGCGAGGCCCAATTGCGAGCGCAGCACCGTCGAGTCGAGGCCAGAACTTGGCGCCGAAACTGTCCGAGATTGCGCGGGTGTTGGGTTCACGCTTTACATTCTGTCAAAGAACGACCCCCAACGACTACTCTTAACACCGCTACAAGCCATATCAGTACCTAGCCGACGTAGCCCAATGGCAGAGGCACGGCGCTTAGGACGCCGCCAGTGAGAGTTCGAGTCTCTCCGTCGGCACAACACATGACACCAAGATCGATTCACGACCTCGCCACACCGGCCATCGTTATCGACTGTGACGCTCTCGATCGCAACATCGCGACGATGAGTTTGCTGCGACCAGGCGCCAAGTTGCGCCCGCATGTTAAGGCTACTAAGTGCACCGAACTTGCAATCCGTCAGGTTGCCGCCGGCCACAACAACTTCACGTGTGCCACCGTGCGCGAAATGATCGGCATGGCCGACGCGGGTCTCGGCGTCGATCTACTTTTGGCCAACGAGGTGATCGATGCGAGAAAATTAAAGTCTCTCGCCGAGGCCCAGGAGCACGCCATGATGACCGTGGCAATTGACTCTGACGAAACTTTGCGCGCGGCTGCCCGCGCCGGAATTCGAAACGTGCTGATCGATGTCAATGTTGGGCTACCACGATGCGGCTGTGCGCCCGAAGTTGCTGGCGCCCTCGCGGATCGTGCGCGCCAGGCCAGCCTTAACGTGCGTGGCGTGATGGGCTACGAGGGACACCTGATGATGGTCGCCACCCGCGATGAGCGCCAAGCAAAGGTTGCAGAGTCGATGGCACTGCTGACTCGCGCGGCGCAAGATGTTGGCGGCGAGATTGTTTCTGCCGGCGGCACGGGCACTTACGACCTGCACGAGTCGACCGGCGTGACCGAGTTACAGGCAGGCTCGTACTCTTTGATGGACGCGCAGTACGCGCAACTCGGTTTACCCTTCGAGCAGGCCGCGTGGGTGCTAGCGACCGTTGTATCTCGTTCAGCGAAATGGTCCGTGATCAACGCCGGCCTAAAGGCGATGTCAACCGATCATGGAAATCCGCAAGTTGCCGGGCACAGCGTTTGGTTCTGCTCCGACGAACACACGACGATTGCCGCTACTCACGGCGACCAACTTGCCGTTGGATCCGCAGTGCGTGTGGTGCCGAGCCACATCGACCCAACGATTGCAATGCACGATGTTGCCTGGGTCGTGCGCGGCGAAGAAATCATCGACTCGTGGGAGATCGACCTACGCGGTTGGTAAGAGTTTTGCCAATTCTCGAAACGCGCGGCCGCGGTGCGATAGCGCGTGCTTCTCTTCGACCGTCATCTGCGCGAACGTGCGACCGTCGCCTTCTAGAGCGATGAACAGCGAATCGTAGCCAAAGCCGCGGTGGCCAATTTCGCTTTCGGCAATCGTGCCCTCGCACACGCCCTCGGCAATTATTTCTCGCCCATCAACAAACCGCAGCAATGCCACGGTGCGAAATCTCGCGCCGCGCGGTTTGCCCGCGAGTATCTGCAGCATCTTGGCGCGGTTATCTGCGTCCGTCGCGTTGTCGCCAGCGAAGCGCGCGGTGCGCACGCCGGGCGCGCCGTCTAACGCGTCGACCTCGAGGCCCGTGTCGTCGGCTAAGGCTGGCAAACCCGTCGCGACACAAATCGCGACGGCCTTAAGGCGTGCGTTACCGACGAGCGTGTCAGAATTCTCTTCAACATCGGCGACTTCACTTGGGCGCGCCACGAGATCGACGACCCCGCTCATCAATCCGAAAATTTCTGCAACCTTGTGCGGGTTGGCCGATGCGCACACGACCCGCAGCATCGTTACCTGCCGATAGCGCGCGGCGCAGGCGGCGTGACCAACACGTCGGCTTGCATGGCAAAGATCTGATCTATGCCGCCGGCGGCAAGAGCGAGCAGTTCGTCGAGTTCGCTGCGGCTAAACGCCTTGCCCTCCGCGGTGCCCTGCACCTCTACATACCTGGCCTCGCCGCCGCTGATCGGCTTGAGCATGACCACGTTCATGTCGACCTCGGCTGAACTATCTTCGACGTACGGCAAGTCGAGCACTGGGGTTCCGTCATGAATACCTACGCTGATCGCCGCGCACAAGGAATGCAGCGGGTTGGTACTCAGCATTTTGTTTTGCTGCAGGCGCGTAATCGCATCGTGCAGGGCGATGAACGCGCCACAGATACTGGCGGTGCGCGTGCCGCCGTCGGCCTGCAAAACGTCGCAGTCAATCAAGATCTGGCGCTCACCGAGCAATTTCATATCGCATGCCGAACGCAGCGAGCGCCCAATTAGCCGCTGAATCTCGACGGTGCGGCTGCTCTGCTTGCCCTTGGCCGCTTCGCGGTCGACGCGCTCGGGCGACGAGCCGGGCAACATTGAGTATTCGGCGGTGACCCAACCCTTGTTGCTTCCCTTCATCCACCTCGGCACATCGTTGTCGACCGAAGCTGTGCACAACACCCTCGTCTGACCGAACGAAACCAACACCGAACCCGCTGCCATCTCGGT
>JAYTUM010000075.1:0-2123 GCA_043744575.1 Acidimicrobiales bacterium
GGTCGAAGGATTGCAGTGGGGCTGGGTGTCATTCCCCGAATACCTCGACGCTCTTGAGAGTCGCCCGCACGTCATCGATTTCGGCACCCAAATTGCTCACGGCGCGCTGCGCGCGTTCGTAATGGGAGATCGTGGTGCCGCCAACGAAATAGCCACGCCGCAAGACATCGCGACCATGAGCGCACTCACCGAAGAGGCGTTGCGCGCCGGCGCGCTTGGTTTCTCGACGTCGCGCACATCGCTACACCGCAGCAAGCAGGGCGAACTAGTGCCAGGCACTTCTGCGACACCCGATGAGCTTTACGGCATCGCCGACGCCATGAAGCGCGTCGGTCACGGAATCTTTCAATTCTCGCCCGAGCACTCGCAGGTACCCGTCGAGGAGTGGCCGTGGATGCAAGAACTGGCCAGACGAAGCGGTGCCACTGTAAGCGTCAACCTGAACCAATTAGACGACGGCAGCGAGGTGTGGCGCAAAACTTTTGCCTTGCTCGACGCCGCACACAAGAGTGGCGAGAAAATCGTCGCCCAAATCGCGGGCCGTTCGATTGGCATCATCATGTGCCTCGAAGGCAGCGTGCACCCGCTGCTCGCCCATCCCGCGTACCAAGAAGTCGCTAACTTACCCTTCGACCATCGAGTCGCCGCGCTAAGCGAACCCGGCCGAAACGAGCGTTTCGTAAGCGAAACGCCCACCGATAACTTCTATGCGGCGCTAGTCACGAAAGCGTTGAACAGAATGTATTTTATCAGCGACGCCAATATCGAATACGAGCCGCATCCGAGTACATCAGTCGGCGCGATCGCAAATTCTTCGGGGGTCGCCCCGATGCGCCTGATCGTCGACCACCTGCTTAGCAATAACGGCAAGGGCATGATCTACTCGCCGTTTTTCAATTACATGTACGGCGATTTGTCAATGACATATGAGTTGATGCAGCATCCACAAACCCGCAATGGTTTGAGCGATGCCGGCGCACATTGCGGCGCGATCTGCGATGGCGGAATGCCGACGTTCATGCTCACCCACTGGGCGAGAGACCGTTCGCGTGGGCCAAAACTCGGCCTAGAGCATCTGGTTTACAGACAGACCCGACATACCGCCGAATTACATGGGTTATTAGATCGCGGCATTATCGCCCCGGGAATGAAGGCCGACATCAATTTGATCGACTTTGACGCACTCGGATTTGACATGCCATATATGGCCTACGATTTACCCGCAAAGGGTCGCCGACTGGTGCAGACTGCGCGCGGCTACAAAGCAACTTTCGTCGGCGGGACGCAGACTATTGACAACGACAAATTTACCGGCGATCTTCCGGGCAAATTAATTCGCGGCCCTCGCAAATAACTACGCGGTCATGCCGCCCAGGCCGACAAGTCCGCGGGCCAACTCGATCTCGCCCATGTGCCGTAACCCGTGCTGATAGATCCAGCATTCGACTGCGTCGAGAACTGTGATGCCCACTTCGCCCGCGACGCGTGCGCTGAAGGTACTGGCGATCTGCGGGGGAAACGGACGAGTGATCACGACGCGCGTCAGTTCGGCAGGGTCTATTTGCTCGAGCCACGCCTGTGTGCGGTCAAACACCAGCGCCAAATACTCTTTGAACGCCTCGTAGTCGCCGATGCGCTGGCCGATCATTTCGTCAACCGACTTGTGCTTTCCGTGGTCGGCGATGCCAGGCTTAACTCGCGAATTCCATTCGTCGTTCCAGATCGGCATCTGCCCAGTTATCAGCATGAACGACGAATCCATCATGTTGACGATGTGAAAGAGGCTGAAGGCGATCGGCAGCACGCCATCGCGCTCGAAGTGATTAACGTGTTCGAGCGTCATCGTGTCGAGCGCCTGGTCGTACAACGAGCGCAGCGCTCGATGCCGGCGCTGCAGCGAATCGAGAATTAGGTCAGTCATACGCGCTCGTGTCTAACGAAAATTGTCGACCCATATGACCACACCATAACATTGCTATCTTTTTGCCGAGTAACCTGCCGCTTGACCCGAGGGATAATTACTCGGTCGTTCCTTCGCGCTGATCGAGAATGTCTTCGACAAACTGGCACGAGCGATCAGACATGGGATCTTCAGGGAAAAACCGTCCAACAATTTCGACGAC
>JAYTUM010000076.1:0-8174 GCA_043744575.1 Acidimicrobiales bacterium
GTTGAGTGTGTTTACCCGGCGCACTTTGACTCCCCAAATGGATTCAATGGCGTCGCTGATTTCTGGCTTGCTGGCGTCTGGGTGCACTTCAAATGTGTATGTACCCTTGTCGATTAGCGAGTAACTCTTCTCGGAAACGATCGGACGCAAGATGATGTCGCGTGGGTCTTTCACTTTGCTGCCTCCACTTTCTTAGGAAGACTTGCCTCAGTAAAGACGAGCCAGTCGTTGCACAACACGTCGTAGGCGTTCAGTTCGTTTGTTGTAACCACCTGCACGTGCGAAAGGTTGCGGAAGCTCTTTGAGCTAACCATGTCGGTGTGCTCGATTACCACCATGATCTTGCCGTCGAGACCGAGGTTGTCGAGCAATTGATTGGCCGACTTGGTGCTCGGCGCATCAAACGAAAAACCGTCGACTACAACTACCTTGTTGTCGGCGGCTCGGTCTGACAATGCAGAGCGCAACGCCAGCGAAATCATCTTCTTTGGTGTGCGCTGCGAGTACTTGCGTGGCTTTGGCCCGAGAGCGACGCCACCACCGACGAAGTGTGGGGCGCGAATCGAACCTTGACGAGCGCTACCCGTACCCTTTTGGCTGATCGGCTTGATACCGCCACCGCGAACTTCTGCACGAGTCTTCGTGCTCTGTGTGCCGCGACGACGGTGCGCGAGTTGTGCTGTGACCACTTGGTGCATCACCGAAACATTTGGCTCGATACCGAAGTACTCGGCAGGAAGATTTGCGGTCGAGCCGGTCTTGGCGGCCGTTACTTTGACGGCGGATTTCTTGGCTGGCGCCTTCTTTGCAGCGGCCTTTTTGGCGGCGACTTTTTTTGCAGGCGCCTTCTTGGCGGCTTTCTTTGCGACGGCCATTAGCTCTTCTTCCCCTTAACGGCATTGCGCACGATTACGACGCCGCCGTTTGGACCAGGAACTGAACCCTTGACCAACAGCAACCCCCGCTCGAGATCGCTCTGCACGACTTCAAGATTGAGCGTGGTTGTTTGCTGGTGACCCATGTGGCCGGCCATGCGCAGACCTTTGAACACGCGACCAGGAAATGAACATGAACCGATTGATCCTGGTGCGCGGTGATGCTTGTGGTTACCGTGCGATGCGCCTTGACCGCGAAAGTTGTGGCGCTTCATGCCACCTGCAAAACCCTTACCGCGACTGACCGCAATGACGTCGACGCGCTCACCGGCGACGAGTGTGTCGACAGTAATTTCTTGGCCGACTTGAAATCCATCTACAGAATCGAGTCGTAACTCAACAACGCGACGACCGCCAACAACATCCGCCTTGGCAAAATGACCAGCCTCTGGCTTGTTCAGTTTGCGGGCATCTTTCTGCCCGTAAGTAACTTGCAGCGCCACATAACCGTCGCGTTCGCCTGTCTTTACTTGCACCACACGAGCTGGCTCGACGCGCAGCACAGTTACGGGGATGACGCGCTGGTCATCACCCCAAATCTGTGTCATGCCGACCTTTTCGCCGACAATTGCCCTCTGTGCCATAAGGCGACCCTCTTCTTTTTCGGTAGTTCGAATTGTGTGTTATCAAGCAAATGCTCCGCGCGGCTTAGCCGGCGGAGCACCAAAATCGTTTTCGCTGCAAGGTTCCCTGTTGGACAGGGCGCTTGCAGACGTCAATTGTGACGTCAGTTTTGACGTCGTTTGTGACGTCGCATTGCTTCTCGGGACTTCACCAGCAAAAGCCAGATCCGTCTTTGTTACGGGCGACTTACCCTATCGGCTAAGAAAGCCAAACCAGCAATGGCACTTACTCCAATTTGCGGACCGCTAATTTGGCTTCAACTGTGAGGCGCTGGGTACCCCTCAAGATTTCGATTTTGACGGTAGCACCCGGCTCGGAGTCGCGAATTGCGGCAACAAACGCAGCCTGGCCGTCGATTGGCTCGCCATCAACTGACAGCACAATGTCATTTTCCTTAATACCAGCAAGGGATGCGGGAGAATCTGCTTGAACTGAGGTAATAATCGCGCCCTGTCCGCCGTCTCGGCGCTCGGCTAATCCGACCCCCAAAAAGCCCTCTGCACGAACTCCGCCACCGGCGAGATTGCGCAGTTGCGCGAGCTCGGGGATGACCTCGTCGACCGAGATCGAAAACCCAATGTTTGTGGCTGCAGAAGATGCGTCGCCGCGGGCCACGGCGGTGTTTATGCCAACAATCTCGCCACGCATATTGACCAGCGGACCACCCGAGTTACCTGATGAGATTGCGGCGTCGGTTTGGATCAGCCCGTTGAGGGCCCCGTTTTCGGTGATGATCGTGCGCTTGAGAGCCGAGACTATGCCCGTCGAAACGGTTGGGCCGCCATCGAGATCAAGCGCATAGCCAATAGCAACAACGGCGTCACCAACTCGCACGCTGCCGGGTTGAGCGAACACCGCCGGCTTCAGGCCCGTCGCCATAATTTTGATCAGCGCCAAGTCGTTGCCTGGATCTGTCGCCACAATCTCGGCGTCGCGCGGTTCTGTCTCGCCGGCAAATCTCACTCGCACTTTGGTCGCGTCGGCAACGACATGGGCGTTGGTCAAGATTTCGCCGTCGCTAGTGATTACGACGCCGGTTCCCACCGCTTCGCCGTTGCCGGTCGAATCGGTTACCTCAGCAGAGATTGTGACGACGCTGTCGGTGATCGCGTTAATGACCTGCGCTACTTGAGTTTGGCCGATGCTTGGGTCGTCGGCGCCAACTTGGCTCACTTTGATTGGGCTCGACGAATTGTTTGAGTCGGTGCTCGAACCCAGATTGAGATCCCAAGTGTTGTTCGCAGCAACGCCAAGAATGCCGCCGAGAAAACCCGCGACGACCGCGATCGCAATGACTAGCGGCATTTTATTCCTTGCTCTTTGTGGCGGTGGTGGCGGAGGATACGTACCTAGGACCGCGGGATGAGCCGCGGCAACGCTTAACTCGCTCGGCTCAATAGTCTCGCTCGGCTCAATCGGCAGGCTGTCGCTCACACTGACAGAGTTTGTGTCGTCGCTCATCTCTCTATTTATAGCGGGACAATACGATTTTGGACCAGTTCTGACCTAGTTCTTAGCCAGTTCTTAAACAAGCGACTGACTAATGAGCCTCGCACGACGACGCCGAACCACTAGGTTCGCAATCGGTGAACGACCTAAAAATCCGCCGAGCGGTGCCAGACGACGCCGCGGCCATTCGCGATATTTACAATCACGAGGTCGAGCATGAAACTTCGACTTTCGACTTGGTGACACGAACGCTCGAGGTTCAGCGCGAGTGGATCAAGGCCCGCAGTGGCGCATTTGCCGTTGTCGTGGCGACGCTCGACGGCCTAGTCGTCGGCTTCGGCGCATTGAGCGAATACCGCGACCGAGCCGCTTACAGCACTTCCGTCGAAGACTCTGTTTATGTTTCGCGCAGCCACGCGCGCCAGGGCATTGGGCGCGCAATTCTCGAATACTTGCTCAACGAAGCCCTGGAGTCGGGGTTTCACGTCGTGATGGCGCGCATCGAGGCTTCGGGATTTGGCTCGCTCGCGCTTCACGAGGAGTGCGGGTTCAAACTTGTCGGAATCGAGCGCGAGATAGGCCGCAAGTTTGGCCGTTGGCTAAACGTCGCGCTGATGCAATGCGTGCTACACGAACGCGAATCTAATTAAGTAATTCGTCCGTAATCGGCTCTCCGATTGAGATATTTCGTGCAGCCACCTTGCCCTCTATCCTTGAAAAATCGTCTGGGACGAGCCCGCCTGCAGGCCGCACCGAGCGAACATTGGCACCGGAAATAACTTCGCCCGATCTGATATCGGCGACAGCCCTTAGCGACCGTCGAAAGGCAACGCTCTTTACCTCTGACGGGCTTGTCCCATACCGAACTTCGCCAATCGATGCTTTGGCCTCATGCACGTCGCGCACCAGAGCGCTAAATTCTTCGGGTTCTGTAGAAAACGCGCCGTCTGGGCCGCCATCTGAGCGGCGCAGTGTTAGATGCTTTTCTATGATCGTCGCTCCAAGCGCTACCGCGGCAATTACGGCGACACATCCGATCGTGTGATCCGAAAGACCGACGGGAATCTTCCAGCGGTCAATCATTGCCGGAATCGCAGCGAGATCCATTTCGTTGCTAGGCGCAGGGTAGGACGAGTTGCAGCGCAGCAGCGATATGCTCGGCGCCCCGCTGCCCTGTGCGGCATTAACGGCATCGCTGATTTCTCGCTCGGTAGCCATCCCCGTCGAGATAATTATCGGCCTGCCTTTGGACGCGACGTAACGGATTAGCGGCAGGTCAACGATTTCAAACGACGCAATTTTGTACATCGGGATATCAAACTTCTCAAGAAAGTCGACTGCGGTCGGGTCAAACGGGCTTGACAACCAATCGATACCAAGTTTGTTTGCTTCTGCAACTAGGTCCTCCGTCCACTCCCACGGCGTCATCGCTTCGGCGTAAAGATCAGCTAACTGGCGGCCGTCCCACAGGGTGCCGCCCTTGACGCGAAAATCAGGATGCTCTGATCGGACGGTAATCGTCTCGGGCGAATAGTGCTGAAACTTGACGGCATCGGCCCCCGTCCGTGCGGCGGCGCGCACAAGTTCAATGGCACGATCCTTGTCACCTTGGTGATTACCCGAGATTTCAGCAATCACATACACACGAGAACGATCTTCCACATCATTCACGAATTGTCAATCCCTTCTCGCTGATTGTTGCCCGCACCCCTAATTCATGATTACTCCACAAAACACGATCAATTTCTAGTTTAACAATCGAAATATTCTTGTCGCCTAGAATGAAGGCGTCGACCACCTCTCCAACATGCTTGTAGCCAACGCTCTCATAGAGCGCAATCGCTCGTATGTTTTCTTTGATAGCTTCACAGCGCACGACCGAAAGCTTGAGTACGTGGAACGCGTACTGAAGCGATAACAGGCATGCGCCCTGTGCGACTCCGCGACCTCTGACATCTAGGTCCGCAAGATAGATACCCCATGAACAGGACTTCGAATCGGTATTGATAGCTGTGAGAAACACGGCTCCAATCGGGCGTCCGTCAGTCAAAATTTTCCAATAAACGACTGAAGAATCTGTGAGCATTCGATCAAACCACTGATCGTGCTCGCTCACTGAAATTACATGGTCTGTGTACATCCATCGAGAAACTTCAGGAGAATTTCTCCAGTCAAGAAGAAGCTTCCTATCTGCATATGAAACACGTTCTACGGAGACAATCACAAAATCCCCAAAAAGGTTCTTGCTGTGCGTCGTGCGCCGTCGCAGTCAATCCAATCAATTTTTGCGACTGGCAATGGTAGGAGCAGGTCGGTAACCAGTTGCATTACCCTGCTAATTATTGGTTCACCGCTGTTTGTGCCTATGCAATCAACTGTCAAAATATGGTCGAGCGTCGCGGCCGCGACCGACGAAGCCACTTGGTTTTCGGCGACAATGAGCGCCAGTGTTGGCACGCCAAGTGCTGCGGCCTCCCACAACGATGAGCCTGCCGCCAAAACCGCAACGTCGGCCTTTGCCAGACTCGCTACATATTGACTCTGATCAATCAACTCGACGTTGCCGAATTCGGCAGCGGTCAATTTCACTTCGTCACGTCGCGGATTTGTCGGCCCAACGGCTACGCGTATAACTCTGCCCAGTGGCGCAAGAGCTTGAAGAATTGACGCGGTGAGGCCTAAGAAGTCGCTACCACCCATTGCCACAAAAACACTTCCGTCGCTCACACGGTCATTGGTTTTCGCAAATTCGCGTATCTCGCGACGAATTAGGGCGTACCGCAAACCAAGCAACAACATCGGATTACCGGCCAGGTGTGCATACATTGGCGCAACCGCGTGAGGGTTTTGATTTATAACAACGGTCGGAGCAAGTGCCTTAGTTTCGACGTTGTCATCAATTACTGCGAATTTAGTTTTATGGGTTTCTAGAACTTCAAAAAACTGACGCGAAAATTCGTAGCCATCAACGACAGATACTTCTGCTGAGCGTTCAAGCATGAACTCTGCGTCTTGCCGACCGAATGGCTCGCATTCAAGTTCGACAACCGAAATACCAGAGCTGGTTGCGATCTCTCGAAGACCCTCTGCCAAATTTGACGACAAAATTTCCACTTCGTAGCCGGCGTCAATCAAGGCTTCACCCAAAGCGATCGAGCGCATGACATGCCCAACCCCAATGCTCAACGACGCATCCGCGCGCAGCAATGCAACCTTTCGGTTAACCATGTATTGCGAACTCTACTGGAAGGTCGAACCTCTCCGCAGGAGAGCCGAAATTAACTATTTTGTAGTTTGATTTCGATGTCAACGCCGGCAGGCAACTCAATGCGCTGCAGGCTGTCAATAGTTTTCGCATTTGGCTCGATGATGTCGATAAGGCGCTTATGAATGCGCATCTCGAAGTGCTCACGCGAGTCTTTGTCAACGTGTGGTCCACGAATAACCGTGTAGCGGTGCTTGTCTGTTGGTAATGGAATGGGGCCGCGCACCGTGGCGTTGGTGCGAGCAACAGTCTCGACAATCTTTTTTGAAGAGTCGTCGATGATCCGGTGATCGAACGCCTTGAGACGGATGCGAATGCTTGATGCCATGTAATTAGACCAGTCAGCTAGTTATTTGAGGATCTTTACGACGCGACCGGCGCCGACGGTACGACCGCCTTCGCGGATGGCGAAACGAAGACCTTCATCCATGGCAATTGGCTTGCCGAGTTCAACTGTCATGACCACGTTGTCACCGGGCATAACCATTTCGGTGCCCTTTGGCAACTCAACGGTGCCGGTTACGTCTGTTGTGCGGAAGAAGAACTGTGGCCGATAGTTGTTGAAGAATGGCTTGTGACGGCCGCCTTCTTCTTTTGTCAATACGTACACCTGACCTTCGAAGGTGGTGTGTGGAGTGATTGAACCTGGAGCACAAAGCACCTGGCCACGCTCTACGTCTTCCTTCTTGGTACCGCGCAAGAGTGCGCCGATGTTGTCGCCTGCCATTCCCTCGTCGAGCAGCTTGCGGAACATCTCAACGCCTGTGCAAGTTGTGGTCTGTGTGTCGCGGAGACCAACGATTTCGATGGTGTCACCGGTATGCACTTTGCCCTGCTCAATTTTGCCGGTTACGACGGTGCCACGACCAGTGATCGTGAAGACGTCTTCGATCGGCATGAGGAATGGCTTGTCGAGTTCACGTTTTGGCTCTGGGATCGACTCGTCGCAGGCGCGGATCAAATTCATGATCTGCTCTTGTGCGGCTTCGTCGCCCTCAAGTGCCTTCAACGCCGAGACGCGCACGACTGGTGCGGTGTCGCCAGGAAACTCGTACGAGTTGAGCAGGTCGCGCACTTCTACTTCGACCAACTCAAGCAACTCTTCGTCGTCAACCATGTCGGCCTTGTTCAAGGCGACAACGATGTATGGCACGCCGACTTGGCGGGCCAACAACACGTGTTCACGCGTCTGTGGCATTGGGCCGTCAGTTGCTGCTACTACCAAGATTGCACCATCTACCTGTGCGGCACCGGTGATCATGTTCTTGATGTAGTCGGCGTGACCTGGCATGTCGACGTGGGCGTAGTGGCGCTTCTCTGACTCGTACTCAATGTGAGCGATCGAGATCGTGATACCACGAGCCTTCTCTTCTGGCGCCTTGTCGATTTGATCGAATGGCGTGTACTCGGCGAGACCCTTGCTTGCCAATGTCTTAGAGATCGCAGAAGTCAGCGTTGTCTTGCCATGGTCGATGTGTCCCATGGTGCCAATGTTGACGTGGGGCTTATTGCGCTCGAATTTTTTCTTTGACATGGCTGCTCCTGTTTCTTCCTTAAAGAATGTTGTTGTGGCTACTCGCCACGCACTCGCTTGATGATTTCTTGGGCGATGACTTCAGGCACTTGCTGATAGCTATGAAATTGCATTGTGTAGGTTGCACGTCCCTGAGTACGTGAACGCAGGTCTGTACTGTATCCGAACATTTCGGAAAGCGGAACCTGAGCGCGGACGTTTTGCGCGTTTCCGTTAGCCTCCATGCCTTCGATACGGCCTCGGCGGCTAGACAAATCGCCCATTACGTCGCCCATGTAGTCCTCTGGGGTCACTACTTCGACGGCCATGATCGGCTCAAGAATGATCGGTTTGGCTAGCTGGGCGGCCTTACGAAAGACCATCTGAC
>JAYTUM010000077.1:0-2115 GCA_043744575.1 Acidimicrobiales bacterium
CAACCGGTGTGCCAAGTAGCCCGACGACCGTCGCGTCAGCCGTGGCCGAAACTACCTTGCCGCCCTCGAGCGGCGGAGTGGGCGGCTCTCGCCATTTAAGTGCCACGACTGTCGCTGTCGCCACCACGATTACGCCCGAAACGACTGTTGTTGCGCCTGAAACTACTGTTGCGGCTCCGACGTCTACTACACCACAATTTGGCGAGCCGAATGATCCGGCCGCCACCGTGCTGTTGCTCGACAAGAGCGGAGTGATTGGCTATTACGCGGGGCCAGCGGGTGCCAGCGGCAAAGTGTTTTCGAACGACGCTAAGGCTGAAGTGCAAAACGGTGAATGGACCGTTGTCGTCGGCCTGAATAAGGGCGCAGCGGGTGCCGACTTGTGGAACGCGCTTACGACAAAGTGTTTTAACCGTGATGTAACATGTCCAACCGCACAGGTGGCGATTGTGCTCGACGGCACGGTGATCTCGGCGCCAGTTGTGCGCGAGGCGGTGTTCACGGGGGGCAATGTCCAGATCAGCGGTTCCTTCAAAGAGGCCGAAGCCCGCGACTTGGCCAAGATTCTTGAATTCGGCGCGGTTCCGGTGAAGTTCAGCGTTTCGCAGGTCCAGAGCGTTTCGCCGACGCTGGGCAAGGATTCGTTGCGCGCGGCGCTGCTATCGGGCCTCGTCGGAGTGCTTCTCGTGATTCTGTTTTTCTTTTTCTACTACCGCCTCCTTACGATAGTTGTTGTCGGCGGACTGATGATTTCCGGCGGCCTGTTGTGGAGCACCGTGGCATTTTTGTCGAAGTCCAACGGCTTGGCGCTATCGCTATCTGGGGTGGCCGGTATCATTGTCTCAATCGGCGTCACCATCGACTCGTATGTCGTGTTCTTCGAGCGCATCAAGGACGAGCTACACAAGGGTAAGACATTGAAGAACTCAGCCCAGCGCAGTTTCGCCACCGCATGGCGCACGATCTTGGCGGCCGACACCGTTTCATTTATTGGAGCGCTTGTGTTGTGGCAGTTGACAGTCGGGTCCGTGCGTGGCTTCGCCTTCTTCCTTGGCCTCTCGACTCTGTGCGACATAATCGTCTCATATTCGTTCACGCGACCGGCAGTTTTGTTGCTGGCACGTAGTAAATTCATGAGCGGTCGCAAGATTCTCGGCGTGACCAGCGCATCTATTCCGGAGGCCAGTACATGAGCGGCGGAATGGGTCGCCTCTATCGGGGCGAGACAACCTTCAACTTCGTGGGCCGCCAAAAAATTGGTTTCGGGTTCTCGCTGGCGCTTCTCGTGATCACCCTGCTATCTCTCTACAACCGCGGTCTAAACCTAGGCATCGACTTTGAGGGCGGCGTTGCCTGGGAAGTTCCCGCTACATCGTTAACCATCGATCAGGCTCGGGCGGTGCTCGATAAAAATGGCATCTCCACGACCGATGCCAAGATTCAAACCCTCAGCGGCGCCGACGGCGTGCGCATCAGGTTGCAGGTGGGCGATCAGACACCCGAGGTGCGCGTCAAGGTGCAGGAAGCGCTGGCGGCAGCGGCCAAGGTTACGACGCAAGATGTGAGCGTGGCGGCTGTTAGCTCTTCGTGGGGTCGAACAATCACGGAAAAGGCGTTGCGCGCTCTTGGCGTGTTCTTGCTAGTCGTGTCGCTGTATATCGCCTGGCGCTTCGAATGGAAAATGGCGCTCGCGGCGATTATCGCCATGGCGCACGACGTGTTGCTCAGCGTCGGAATATATTCGGTAACTGGTTTCTCGGTGACGCCGGCGACGGTAATTGCGTTCTTAACTATCTTGGGTTTCTCTCTGTACGACACGATCGTCGTGTTCGACAAGGTGCACGAGAACACCAACCGCTTCTCGTCGTCGCGTGTTTCCTACGGCGACATCACCAACATCTCTATGAACCAGGTGCTGATGCGCTCGATCAACACGAGTATCGCCGCCTTGCTGCCCGTACTTTCGCTGCTGGTGTTGGGCGCATGGATTCTCGGAGTGGTGGCTCTCGAAGATTTCGCCCTGGCGCTTTTGGTTGGTTTGCTGCTCGGCGCCTATTCGTCCATCTACATCGCCACGCCGCTGCTGGCAATTTTCAAGCAGCGTGACGCCAAGTT
>JAYTUM010000078.1:0-2114 GCA_043744575.1 Acidimicrobiales bacterium
TTGTTCATCCTTGTCGCTCGCCTGGCTTACTCCTCGCAGCCGTGGGCCAAGAACGCGATCAACGAGTTCGCCCCGATCGCCCTGCCGCTGACCGCGGCGATAACCACCACGTGCATGATCGGCAGCCTCTACTTTTCGGAGATCGTCAACTATGTGCCGTGTCGCCTGTGCTGGTTTCAGCGATCAATGATGTATCCGCTGGCAATAACTTTAATAATCGCCACCATTCGTAAGAGCACATCACGCTCACTACGCGTCGCCATCGTCACGATGGCGACTATCGGTGCATCGATTTCTACCTACCACTGGTTTGAAGAGCGATTCCCCAATTTGGATTCCGGCGTCTGCGATGTCAAGGTTCCGTGTAGTTTCGTGTGGTTCGAACGGTTCGGATTCGTGACACTGCCATTCATGGCATTTACGGGCTTCTTAGCGACAATTGTTTTCAGCACCCTTCCGAAAATCTCAACAACACAGGAGCAACTATGAATACGAAGAAATCATCGGGTGCAGCAACTGGCAAGGCAGTTTGGATTGTCGGCGTAATTATCGGCAGCATCATCGCCGTCACCGCCGTGGTCTCGCTGTTGTCGTCGGACGATAAGTCGTCAACGGCCGTCGCTACCAGCGAATATTCGGAAATCACCGTCAGCGGCGAGGTGTTGCCGCCGCTCGGCGACCCAGCGACGGCCGACCCTGCGGTCGGCATGACCGCGCCGGTGCTCACGGGTAAGGGTTTCACTGGCAACATCGTGACAACGACTCCCGGCACGCCGACATTGATTGTTTTTCTGGCGCACTGGTGTCCGCACTGTCAGGCCGAAGTGCCTCGGCTCGTCGAATGGGAGAAGGCCGGCAAGTTTCCAGCGGGGGTAGATGTGATCGCAATTGCAACCGGAACCGACCCGGCCAACCCCAACTACCCACCGTCAATGTGGCTAGCCCGCGAGAATTTCCCGGTGCTGTGGCCGGTGATGGCTGACAGCCAAACAAAGGTAGCTGGCGACGCTTTCGGGCTCTCTGGTTACCCGTTCTTCACCCTGCTCGACGCCAACGGCAAAGTCGTTAAGCGCATTAGTGGCGAGGTTCCAATGGAGGATTTGACTGTGCTGATGAACGCGGTCGTTACCTCTTAAACCGCGGCGTCTTGCCGTAGCGCGCAACCAATTCGTTAGTTGGGAATCATTCTCATAATTGCTATCGTGGCGATATGAGAACCATTCCTAAGTCGCTGTTGCGCAAATTCGCCTTATCCGCGGCGACATTTTGCGTGATCGTGGCCGCCGCGGGTTGCACCAGTTCCCCTGAGGCGAAACGGCCAACGGTTGTTGTTACCTACAGCGTGCTGGCCGACATCGTCACCGATCTGGTAGGAGACTCAGCCGACGTTCATGTGATCATCCCCAATGGGCAAGACCCGCACGCCTTCGAGCCGTCGGCAAAGGATGTCGAGACGATAAACAGCGCGGCACTGATCGTCGCCAATGGTTTGCAATTGGAAGAGCACCTCGGGCAATCGCTCGACGCGGCCGGGCGAGAAGGCGTTGCGGTCTTCAACATTTCAGACCACGTCAAAACTCAATCATTGCTCGAGGAAGGCGCAGTAATTTCCGACCCGCATCTGTGGCTTGATCCGCTGACTCTCAGCGCGGCGATCCCCGATCTGACGCAAAGACTCAATGAAGTTCTTGACACCGACCTAACTAGGCAGTCAGTCAAACTGCAGCAGCACCTCGCCGAAATCAGCGCACGGGTCGCGGCAATCATGGCCGAGGTCAGTAACTGCACCCTCGTCACGGGTCACGACGAGATGGGCTACTTCGCAACACGCTACGGCTGCAAAGTAATCGGCGCGATCATTCCGAGCATGTCGACATCGGCAGAGGCCACGGCAGGCCAGATCGCCGACCTCAAGACTCTGGCCGCAGCCGCAAAAGTAAAGGCGATTTTTGCCAGCATCGGCACACCAACGAACGTCACCAAGCAACTCGCCCAAGAAATGGACATCAAACTTGTCGAGATATCGACGCACATGTTGTTAGACGGAGATCACTACGAGCAGTTCATCGTGCGCGTTGCCCAACAAATTGCCAACGCCCTGAAGTAATCTAAGT
>JAYTUM010000079.1:0-2107 GCA_043744575.1 Acidimicrobiales bacterium
CCTTGAAGAGCGTTCGTAAGAGCAGTAGTATCGGCGAAAGACAAAACTTGAACTTCGTTGAAATATGGCTTACCAGTGTCCCAGTAGTTGGCATGGCGAACATGCGTGCTTCCCACGCCGGGAGTAAAGCTTTGCAATTTAAATGGTCCAGTGCCGATCTGAACTGGGTCCTTGCTGAATGCTTGGTAGCCGTCCGGCACGAGCGTGCTTCCATATGAACACATGACCGTTTTGAAGTCGGCGTTTGGTTGCAGAAGATTAAGCTGAACAGTGCGATTATCAATTTTGGTAACACCGTCAGGGTTAAGGAACGGCCGTATTGATTTAGTTCCTTTTAGCGATGGATCTGCGAGACGCTTCCATGAATAGGCCAAGTCAGCAGCAGTAACTGTCTTGCCGTTATGAAACTCGATGCCCTTTTTGACGCGAATCACATAGCTACTCGCGGATTTCGCCGTTACTTCTTCCGATACCGAATCTTCGTAAACGGGCTGGAAATTATCGTCATATGACATGAACGACTCGAAGCCGACATTCAGGCGCACAATGTCTGGTATCGAAACGATGTACTGGGCGTCAAGAATGTCTTTTACATCGCCTACGACACCCACCCTTAGCGTCCCGCCCCTCTTTGGCACCATTGGCGAAGCCAAAGCCTCGAACGGGCTGGCTCCGATCAGCCCCGCGCCGATCGCTACTGCTCCAATTCCCTTGACGAAATTTCGACGCGAAACTTCTGTGAAAAAATTGTCATTGCTTTCCATAAACACCCCCCAGTGTTAGATGAGATGAATAGAAATTATCGCAAACTCAATTACGTGTCAAGTAGAAAATCTCAACTATCCGCGGCGGCGCTGGCGAGTTGATGCTTGAATCGTGGGAACGGTGTTGGTTAGCGGCCCAACCTTGTCGACGATTTCGGCGATCGAAGGGCAGGCAGCAGGGACTCGATTGTCGAGCGAGGCGCGCATGGCCACCAGATGCTCGGGCGAAGTGCCGCAGCACCCGCCGACAATTCGCGCGCCGGCGTCTACCGCCATTGCGGCATAGCGGTTCATTAGTTCAGGAGTACCAGAGTATTTAATTGTGGTGCCCTCAAATTTTGGAATGCCGCAGTTGCCCTTAGAAACGACAGGCGTCGCGAAACCGCGCATCTCACATATCGAGACCAAGATGTCGCTCGCGCCGACCCCGCAGTTCGCGCCGATGGCCAGCGGCTGGGGCTCGAGGCCATCAAAAATTGCCTCGAGTGCACCTGGCATGATGCCCATCATCGTGCGGCCCGCGGTGTCGAACGACATCGTCACCACGTACGGTATGCCAACGAGAATCGCGGCCTTGGCCGCGGAGCGAACCTCTTGTGGCGCCGACATCGTCTCGATCCACGCCACGTCGGCGCCGCCATCCACCAACCCGCGCATCTGCTCGGCGAAGGTATCAATCGCCTCTTGTTCGGTCAGCGCGCCAAGAGGCTCGAACAGCTCGCCAGTCGGCCCGACAGAACCTGCGACGACGACGGGCCGCAAAGACGCGTCGGCGACTTGGCGCGCGAGCTCGGAAGCGCGCTTGGCAAGCTCGTGCACGCGTGACTCGGCCCTGTGCAGTTTGAGGCGATGGCGGTTGCACCCGAACGTATTCGTCAAGATGATGTCGGCGCCGGCTTCAACAAATTTTTGATGGAGTGAAACAACGCGATCCGGGTGATCGGTGATCCAGAATTCGGGCGGCTCGCCGGATTCGAGACCAGCGATAAAATAGTTGGTCGCGGTAGCACCATCCGCGAGAAGAATTGTTCCGCTTGCGAGCAAGTCGGCAAGTGATGTGCGCACCGAATGAGTTTAGCCCATGACGTTTCCGGCGGTGACCGCCTGAGTGCGTAGACGCGAGAATGCTGAGAGGTCGATTGCTCGCCCCGTGTGCGCGCCGATAAATTGCACGGGGTCTTTATCGTGGTCTTGGCCCGCGGCAGCGGCGTCGATCAGTGCGCGCATGAACTGACCCACAAGCGGCGAGTTCTTAAATTGGTTGCCACTCGTACCACACGCCATGAAGAAGCCGCCGAGGCTCGACTTGTCGTAGAGCGGGATCCAGTCATCGGTGGCGTCGT
>JAYTUM010000080.1:0-2104 GCA_043744575.1 Acidimicrobiales bacterium
CTGATAAACTAAATAAGTTAGTTTGCGGACGTGGCTCAGTTGGTAGAGCATCACCTTGCCAAGGTGAGGGTCGCGAGTTCGAATCTCGTCGTCCGCTCAAAATGATTGCGAATGTGATTTCCGAAGCGCGCGCTGCCTTCAATGCGGGTGTTACAAGGCCTCTGGAT
This sequence comes from Acidimicrobiales bacterium, assembly GCA_043744575.1. Classification (GTDB taxonomy): domain Bacteria; phylum Actinomycetota; class Acidimicrobiia; order Acidimicrobiales; family Ilumatobacteraceae; genus UBA3006. The sequence continues at coordinate 168 of JAYTUM010000080.1, forward strand.
TGGCGTCGCGCGCAGCTCAAAGCGATTATCAAAATGCTCGAGGAGCATTCTGATGACTTCGAGGCCGCGCTAAATACTGACCTTGGTCGCAGTCCAGAAGAGTCATTCCTCCTAGATATTGCGCTGACCGTGAGCGAAGTTAAGTTGATGATCAAGAACCTCGCCAAGTGGACGTCTCCGCGCAGGGTTCCGACCAAGGCCGTGTCGCGGCCCGGATCGTCGAAGCGCGTCCCGCAGCCTCTCGGCGTCGTGCTGGTGATCGCGCCCTGGAACTACCCGGTGCAGCTGTTGCTGGTGCCAGTGGCCGGCGCGATTGCGGCCGGCAACGCGGTGGTGATGAAGCCGTCCGAAGTCTCGGCGGCCACCTCTGCGCTCCTGGGCAAATTGGTTCCGCTGTATTTAGACAGTAAGGCCATTTCAATTGTCGAAGGCGCAGTTGAGACTGCGACTGAACTTCTTGAGCAGAAGTTTGACCACATTTTTTTCACTGGCGGCACTTCGGTTGGTCGAGTCGTGATGCAGGCCGCCGCCAAACACCTCACGCCTGTAACGCTCGAGCTGGGCGGCAAGAGTCCGACGATTGTCGATGCCTCGGCGAATATTGCGGTCGCCGCGCGACGCATCGCGTGGGGCAAGTTCATCAACGCTGGTCAGACTTGCGTGGCCCCGGATTACGTATTGGCGCATCGCTCGATCGTCGATGAATTGATTGCAGAGATCGGCAAGTCGGTGACAGACTTTTTCGGGTCCGACCCGCAACAGAGCAAGGATTATTCGCGAATTGTTTCAGACCGTCATTTCACAAGGCTCACGACGATGCTGCCTTCGGGCAAGGCTGCCGTCGGCGGCGTGGTTGACGCCGTATCGCGCTATATCGCCCCGACAGTCTTGGTCAATGTTGACTCCAGTGCGCCAATCATGAACGAAGAGATCTTCGGGCCGCTGCTGCCCATAATTTCGGTCGACTCAATGCAAGAGGCGATCGATTTTGTCAACGATCGACCGCATCCGCTCGCACTCTATGTTTTTGCCGAAGACTCCAACGTGAGTGACAAGGTTGTCGCAGACACAAATTCGGGCGGAGTGACCGTCAACGGTACGATCATGCACATCACGAGCCCGCATCTGCCCTTCGGCGGCATAGGTGAGAGCGGTACCGGCGCATACCACGGTCAGGCCGGCGTCGATATTTTTCAGCACCTCAAGCCCGTGCTGACTCGCACGACGAAGTTCGACCCCTCGATTGCCTACCCGCCGTACACCAAGCGCAAACTCAAGGTGCTTCGACGAGTTCTCTAATTGGTTCTGTAATTGGTCGCCGCCTAATTGGCGCGGAGATTATTTTGAGAAATGGACGATCGCTTCGATGATCACGTCAAACGCTCCATCGGCGTCGACATCCCACAGCACATCGCAGTTCGGATTGAGCCGTTCGATTAGACCCCGCTGATCGATTATCGTCATTCCGCGGCTGTAGACGCCCGATGTCTCGACGACAACATGCGACGATCGGCGCTCGAACAGTTCGGGATGAGTTAGGGCTAACACCGCACACGGGTCGTGCACCGCGCCGCCGAGCATATTGTCGTGGCGAGCCACATACACCTGCGAGAAAAAATCGAACAGATCGGCCAAGACATTGGCGAGAGTACCTGGTAGCTGGCGTACCCTGGCGATGCGCTCGGGTGTTGCCTGCAAGCGGTGCGTGACATTTAGCCCCGCCATTATCAAAGGACCACCGTACTCAAAGACCATCGCCGCGGCCTCTGGGTCTGCCCAGATGTTGAACTCGGCGACGGCCGAACGATTACCAAAAGTGCCGCCGCCCATCAGCGAAATGCCCGCAATCTTCGCCGCCAAGTCTGGCGCTAGGCGCAGCGCTAGGGCGATGTTTGTGAGCGGTCCGGTGGGCACGAGCCAGACGCCCTCTGTCTTTC
>JAYTUM010000081.1:0-8090 GCA_043744575.1 Acidimicrobiales bacterium
TGGAGAGGTGCCAGAGAGGCCGAATGGGGCGCCCTGCTAAGGCGTTGTCCGGGTAAACCGGACCGTGGGTTCAAATCCCACCTTCTCCGCCATGATTAATCGTGCACGAGGCGCTTTTATAGTTTTGGCTGTAACGGTGGCGATCGCCGTTAGTTCGTCGACGGTGCAGGCCAACGGTTGTGCGGCCACCTACACGGCTCGTCGCGGCGATTCGTGGTGGTCGATTGCCAGCAAGTCGCAGATCACGTTGAAACAAATCTTGAAAGTAAATGGAGCGTCGATGTCGACGTTGATTTTAGTTGGACGTGAGGTCTGCGTGCCGGCCGCGGCTAAACCAGCAGTCCCAGTGTCCGCAGCGGCCAAACCGGTGGTCAACGTCAGAGTGTATTCGCGCAAAGAAGTCGAGCAGATCATTCGCGAGATCTGGCCCGATGAACTTGAGGACCGCGCGCTCGCAATTGTCGACAGAGAGAGCAATCTCAACCCGCGAGCAAAAAATAATTGCTGTTACGGGCTCTTCCAGATTTATTACAAGTACCACAAGAGTTGGTTGCCAAGCGTCGGCGTGACGAGCGTCAGTCAGTTGCTCGACCCGCGACTAAATGCGTTAGCGGCCTACACGCTGTATCAACGCAATAACGGTTGGGGTCCATGGGAGTAACCGCGCGAATTAGTTAGCGAAGGTTTGTCGGAGTACCTTAGGCAAGTACACTAGGCAGCGATATTGCGCCCGTAGCTCAATGGATAGAGCATTTGACTACGGATCAAAAGGTTGTCGGTTCGACTCCGGCCGGGCGCACCATTGTCGATTGACGGAAATTGTATACAATTTTTTGGTGCCGCCGAAGACAAATGAAGGATTTCGATCTGACATCCAAGGTCTTAGGGCGATCGCGGTATTGCTCGTTGTTCTCTACCACTTCAATCTTGGGGTGCCGGGTGGCTACCTAGGGGTTGACATGTTTTTTGTCATCTCTGGCTACGTAATTGCGGCGTCTGCTCTCAGAGAGATGAGGCAAACTGCAACCTTTGACTGGCGTCGATTTTACAGGAGAAGAATTCGGCGACTTCTTCCGGCTAGCGCGTTAGTTGCCGTAGTTACATCAGTCGCGGCGATGCTCGTTTTAAGCCCGTTCGGACCCCAGCAATTGACGACGAAAATGCTTCAATCGACTGCTCTTTACTCGACGAATTTATTTCTCCTCAAAACTGACTATTTTTCGCTCGCTGCGACCGAAAATCCATTATTACACTTTTGGTCGCTAGCGGTCGAGGAACAATTTTATTTTGTTTGGGTTCCAGTAGTCCTATTAATTGTTTCCGTAATTAGAAGAGTTAATACAAAGGCTATGAAGAGTTTTCTAGTTTTCTTCGGGATTACCTTAATGCTGTTGTCACTTGCGCTTCTTGTTCTGCTAACAACCAAAGAGGCTGATGTGGAGAGTTGGCCAGGATTCCGACAACTTGCAGAAAATGGCATCTCTCCGTCCAGTCTTGCGTTTTATCTGCCGTTATCGCGCGGTTGGGAGTTTATGGCGGGGGCATTTTTGTCCCTATATAACTTCAGGAAAAGTGCCCAATGCAGACGAGTGTGGGTGGCCGCAAGTTGGTCACTCGTGGCGATGTCACTTCTCTTGATTGGTCTTTCGCGAGCTCACGATCTCGCTTCATCAGAGAATCTTTCTACTGCGAACATGGATGCTATTTCGATTCTTTTGATAGTTACTGCAACCGTCTTAATAATTTATTCAGGTCATTCAAATTCGCCAGTGTCAAACTTTTTAGGATCTGAGCCAATGGTCCAATTGGGTGATCTTTCGTACGGGATGTACCTTTGGCATTGGCCAATTTGGGTTGTACTAGGGAAGATCTATGGACCTAGTACTGGTACGACATCGTTGGCAATTATTTTGACACTGTTAATTTCTGCTGCGCAGTTTAAGTTTTTAGAGCAACCAATTCGCGATGGTCATAAATTTTCTGGTCAGAACGCTCTTCGTTTTGTCGGCGTTTTCGCAGTCGCGGCAGTGCTAGCAGGACTCGCTACACCAATTGCATCCGCAGCCATTGGTAGAAGTGTCTTTGGTGTTGAGCCGAGCCAGTTCGCGATGCACATTGTTGACCGGGAGTGTCCGCAAGAAACAATTCGAGTTGGGAATGCCCAGGGCTGTCTCTTCGACTTGCCGGCGAAGAAGGGTCTTGTAATCCTTGTCGGTGACTCAACAGCCAAATCGCTAAGCGATGGATTCGTCAAAGCGGCGAAAGAACTGAACTTTGATTCTCTTGTTTTATACATGCCTGGCTGCGCATTTCAGGCGCCGGATTCACCATTTACACAAAATTGTGACGCTTTTAGGCGAAATGTCTGGCGGGCAATCGGCTTGCTAAAACCCGATCTCGTGGTCGTGTCTAATCTGAGTCCTCTCTATGTTAATGAAATTGGGATTCCTGGTGTTGAGAGAAGCCAGTCGTTGAGAATTTGGGGAACACAGACACGGTTGATGTTTGAAAAGATTTGGTCACTGAACTCGCGGGCTCTTTTGGTTCAACCGATGCCACAGTTTTTAAATGACATTCGGTACGAAGTTGGGCTTTTCAATCCAGAGATCGGCAACGAGAAGAAGTCGGACGTAATTGAGCGAACATTGCAGATTGATGAAATGGAACGGAGAAGTATTATGGCCTTACCTGCCGATCCCAAAATTGCCAATTTCGCGGGCGAGTTCTGTGGCGCAACATCGTGCTCACAGGTGGTAGCCGGTGTACTTGCCTATGAAGATCCGCACCATCTGTCTCAATCAGGGAGTTTGATTGTCGCTCCCGCACTTAGGGATGCAATGAAAGTACTGCTGCCGTGAAATGATCTCTCATCTTTTTCCAATCAGATTCTCTTTGTGAGCAGGCTGACTACGATGCCCGGTTTTGTTTCTTGCTGCCCAACTTCGAAAAAGCCGAGTCTGGCATGAAATCGTGACGAGCCTGGGTTAGGAGGTTGCAGGTTGACCTCGCAAGTAAGTATCGGCGCCGCGTCGTCGCGAACCATATACCCTTCGATCGTTTGATACAGCATCGCGCCGAGCCCACGGTTTTGGTGCGGTGAGGCCACGGCGATGCGATCCAAATAGACGAAGTTGTCGTAAGCGTTCGAGAACCACAAGTAGTTGGGGCTCGCATACATTGCGCCTGGCGCGAAGGTGACGCAAAACGCCAGCACTTCAACTTCCGTGCTATCGGTTATGACGATTGCGTAGAGCGAGTCTAAGACATTGAATCTAAGGTCTTCGATCGTCAACTCGCTTACGGCGGGCGTGTTGGCATTGTTGATTTCTAGTACCTGCTCGAAATACATCGGCGTCAATTCTTTGATTACGAGTTGTGCGTCGTCCATGGGTCTCCAATAGCCTTACAGCATGAGCACCTCGACAACTAAACATTTTGTCATCGGCAACGCGCTGCATGCCCCGTGGCCGAACGGCTTTGAGACCGCCGTATTTGGCTTGGGCTGCTTCTGGGGCGCTGAGCGAATTTTTTGGCAACTGCCTGGCGTCTATTCGACCGCGGTTGGCTACGCAGGCGGCGATGCCGGTGCGTCAAGTTACGAGCAGGTCTGTTCTGGTAGTACCGGTCACGCCGAGGTTGTGCTTGTAGTTTTCGATCCCGCGATCATCACCTATAAGCAGTTGCTAAAAGTTTTTTGGGAGTCCCACAACCCCACGCAAGGCATGCGTCAGGGCAACGATGTTGGTACGCAGTACCGCAGCGCGATCTACACGGCTAGCGAGGCACAAATTGCTGCGGCGCTCGAGACACAGGCCACATTTCAACTGCAACTGACTTCGGCTGGACACCCAGCCATCACGACAGAAATCGCCGCCGTCGCAGAGTTTTATTACGCCGAGGATTACCATCAGCAATACCTGGCCAAGAATCCGAACGGCTATTGCGGCATCGGCGGCACTGGTGTGTCGTGCCCAATTACGACTAATGCCTAAGACAATTAAATAGCGGCCTCGAGTTGCACCGCAGTCGGTCGCCGAAACAGAGTCAGCATCGCTACTCCGGCCAGCAACACTGCGACGCTGATGAATGTCCAGGCGTGGTGAAAACCAGCGATCGGGTCGTCCAACTTCGAGGTGGAGACCAGCATCGAACTCACGACAGCCACTCCGAGCGCGGCGCCGATCTGACGCGCCGTGTTGTTGAGAGCCGAGCCCATCGCAAATTTTGGCTGGGGCAGGAACGCGGTCGCCGAGCTAGAGATCGTCGAGATGCAAAGGCCAACACCCAACCCAGTGAATGTAAATATCGGAAAGTACATGCCCCAATAGTTCGGCGTCTCGGTAAGCAGCAGATTTAGCAGCGTGATGCCGGTGGCCATAATCAACGAGCCGGCCGCGACTACGCGACCGTGGCCCACGCGTTGGGCGAGTTTGCCAGCCGGAGCGGCGACGATTGCGGCCATTATCGGCCCGGGTGCAACGGCCAGCCCAGAGCGCGATGGGCTGTAGTGCCAGATCATCTGCAGCCACTGGGTGTTGACAAAGATCATCGCGAAGAAACCCATCGTGAACACAAATCCGCTGATGGCGGCGGCCGTCACGAACGGCAACCTGAATAGCCGCAAGTCGAGAACTGGGTGTGCGGCAGCGTTGCAGCGGGCCATGAACGCTAAGAGAGTCAACACGGCCATGGCCAGCAACAGCAGCGACCGCGCGGAAACCCAGCCCCACTCATCGCTTTGCACGATCACGAGCGTTAGTATCGCCACGCCGGTAGTGGCGAGTACCGCGCCAAGGTAGTCGACCGTTCGCGGCGCGGTTTCGTCGCGCGACTCGCGCAAAAGTCTCACGCCAATAAAAAATGCGATTATGCAAAACGGCACGTTTACTAAGAAGACCGAGTGCCAACCAAAGTTATCTATTAGGTAACCACCAATGGTTGGGCCGCTGGCCGCCGACACGCCGCCGACTGCACCCCAAATACCGATCGCCGCTGATCGTTTCTCAACGGCAAACTCTGGCAACACAAGCGCGAGCGATGCGGGAGTGAGAATCGCCCCGCCCAGCGCCTGCACGATTCGCGCGCCGACTAAGAACAGCGCCGAGGGCGCGAGGGCGCACAACAGCGAACCCACCATGAAAATAGCCAACCCGCCGAGAAAGGCGCGCTTGCGGCCAAAGGCATCGGCAAGTCGTCCAGCGGTGAGCAGGCCGGCGGCATACGAAATGTTGTACGCCGAAAAAACCCAGGTCAGCGTGCGTCGACTGTCGGGCCACTGTTTAACAAACGACCCAAACGCGACATTGACGATCGAGATGTCGAGAGAAACCAACATTACGCCGATCGATGTGAGCGCGAGCACCTTGGCTCCGCGCGACCATCCAAACACGACTATCCTCCCCAGCCATCGCGACGAATTTGGTCGCCATCAGAGTTGATTGCGCGACCTTCCCACTTTAATACTCCAGGAGTTGCCGATAACGAGGCGATCAAGCCTTGCATCGGCGTGTTGCCTACGAGGGGGATCATGTCGCGCGCCGCGTAGTGCTCGTCGGTAGCGATGTCGGCCATGTCGAACACCGGCCCGACCGCGGCCTCTGCTCGCGCCAGGATGCTCACTGCCTCGTCGCGGGTTCGTTGCGCGCACCACGAAGTCATCAGGCGCTCGAGATCAACGCGGTTTTGCATCCGACCAGAAAAATTTCTGAAGCGTTCGTCGTCGCCGACGCCGAGCACGCCCATGACCCGTGCCGCGACCGTGTCGGACGAAGCCGAAACGCCAACCCACTTGCCGTCGCTGCATTGGTAAACGCCGCGCGGCACCGTATATGCCAAACCCGAGCCGAGCCGCTGCTGAAGCTCGCCAGAAAGTTTGTACACCGATATCGCCGGCCCCATGATTTGAAACACGGTCTGCAACAAGTTGACGTCGACAACTTGGCCGACACCCGAGTGCAACGCGACCATCGCCGCGAATGCCGCGGTAATGCCAGTGACCTCGTCGGTCAATGCGATCGCAGGCAGCATCGGCGGGCCGTCGGGGTCGCCGCTGACGGCGGCCAGACCTGCCATCGACTCGGCAATCGAAGCGAACCCCGGCCGGGAGGCGTACGGGCCATCTTGGCCAAAGCCTGACACTCGCACTATCACGAGTTTTAAGTTGCGCTTTAGCAACTCGGTGGGCGCGAGCCTGAGCCGTTCTAATGTGCCCGGGCGAAAGTTTTCGACTAGCACGTGGGCATCGTCGAGAAGGCGCAACAAAACTTCGCGGTCATCATCGTTTTTCAAGTCGAGGGCGATGTTGCGCTTGTTGCGGTTGACGAGTTTCCACCACACGCCTTCGCCGTCGCGCGGGTCGCGCCACGCCATATCGCGCAGCGAGTCGCCGGTGTCGGGCCGTTCAACCTTTATGACGTCCGCGCCGAAGTCAGCGAGGTAACGCGCGCAATTGGGTCCGGCCAGAACGGTTGAGATGTCGACGACCCGCAGGTCTTCTAGTGGAGTTGTCACGCGAATCGCAACCGCGCGTTACTCGCCGGGTCGCGAGCGGCGGGTGAAGGCAGACCCTGACGCCGACCCAGACCACTTGCGCCCGCTGAAACGCCAAGTTGTGTCGACTGTCGCGCGCGCCACTGCGGTAGGCGCCATCGGCCACAATGTGACTATCGCCGCCGCGATCGCGGTCGCTTCCTCGTCTGTCGGTTGCGGGGATGTGTGGTGTTGAAAAATTTGGTGTTGCATAAATGGAGCCAAAACTACAGCGGCATATTTCCGTGTTTGCGTCGCGGCAACTCTTCGCGCTTTGATTTGAGCATTGCCAGACCGGCGATCAACTTGGAGCGCGTGTCGGCCGGGTCGATCACGTCGTCGACATAGCCGCGTTCGGCTGCCGCATACGGATTGGCGTACTTTTCTGTGTATTCGGCGACTAATTCGGCGCGCCGCGTAGTTGGGTCGGCGGCCTGCTGCAACTCGCGCTTATAAACAATCTCGACGGCTCCCTGCGGCCCCATCACCGCTAGTTCTGCCGTGGGCCAAGCGTACGCCAAGTCTGCGCCGATCGACTTTGAGTTCATAACGACATAGGCGCCGCCATAGGCCTTACGCGTTATCACCTGAATGCGCGGCACTGTGGCCTCGCAAAACGCGTACAACAACTTGGCGCCGTGGCGAATGATGCCGCCGTATTCTTGATCGACGCCAGGCAAGAACCCGGGCACATCTACAAAAGTAATCAGCGGGATGTTGAACGCGTCGCAGGTGCGCACGAAGCGCGCGGCCTTCTCGCTCGACTCGATATCTAAGATGCCCGCCAAGACCATCGGCTGGTTGCCGACGATGCCGACCGATTGGCCGTTGAGTCGCGAGAAACCACAGACGATGCTCTTGGCCCAGTGCGGGAAATACTCGAAGAATTCGCCGTTGTCGACGACTTCGCTGATGACCTTCTTCATGTCGTACGGCTGATTCGCCGATGCCGGCAGTATCGAGCGCAGCGACTCACAACTGCGGTTCGGATCGTCGGTTGGATCTTCTGGAAGCGCCTCGGCGAGGTTGTTCTGCGGCAAGAAGCCGAGCAAGAAGCGCACATCTTGTAGGCACGACTGTTCGTCAGCAGAAACAAAGGTGGCGACGCCACTCTTTGAGGCGTGGCTCATCGCGCCGCCGAGTTCTTCGAGCGTCACGTCTTCGCCAGTTACGGTCTTGACGACGTCGGGCCCAGTGATGAACATGTGGCTGGTTTCGCGAACCATGAAAATAAAATCCGTCATTGCTGGCGAGTACACCGCGCCACCCGCGCAGGGGCCAAGGATTACGGATATCTGTGGGATCACTCCGGAAGCCTGCACGTTGCGATGAAAGATTCCGCCGTAACTCGCGAGCGAGACTACGCCCTCTTGAATACGCGCTCCGGCACCGTCGTTGAGCCCGATCACAGGCACGCCAACTTTGAGAGCAAGATCCATCAACTTGTGAATTTTTTCGGCGAATACTTCGCCGAGAGCGCCGCCAAAGACGGTGAAGTCTTGGCTAAATACGAACACCTTGCGATCGTCAATCGTGCCCCAACCCGTAATCACGCCATCGGT
>JAYTUM010000082.1:0-8069 GCA_043744575.1 Acidimicrobiales bacterium
GCGGCGTTTTGTCTGTCAAAATCTGCATTAGCGCCACACTCTCATATTCGCGAAACAAGTCCTCGCCGCCGCGATCGAATATCTCGCGAACGGTAGCGCCAGCCACTTCGCGCACTACATCATCGGTGTCAATAAATACACAGCCGATCTTCTTGGCGAGTCGCCTACCGACGGTCGTCTTGCCGGATCCCATCAGTCCGATCAGAATTACTGAACGTGTCAGCATCTCAATCGTCCAGTGTCTCGGCTTCTTGACATCGACAATTTAGTTTCGAGTCTTAAGCTCTGCCGAGTAAGCATTGGCGTTGCGCACGAACTCATCAACTGAATCGCCGCCGAACTTGCGCTGGGCCTCATTGGCCAACACCAACGCCACCATCGTCTCGGCGATTACGCCAAGCGCGGGCACTGCGGTCACATCTGTACGTTCTTTGAAACTGACCGTCTCCTCTTTGGTCTTGATGTCGACGGTTTTGAGCGTCGGTCTGTTCAGCGTTGCCAGCGGCTTCATCGCCGCACGCACCACCAAGAGCTCCCCCGTCGTCATGCCGCCCTCGGTGCCTCCGGCCAACGTCGTCTCGCGGCGATAACTTTTGTCGCCCTCGTTCCACGTGATCGCGTCGTGGGCTTCGCTGCCGCGTCGGCCAGCGACTTCGAAACCGTCGCCAATCTCAACGCCCTTGACCGCCTGAATGCTCATTATTGCTTGCGCCAGCGAGGCGTCAATTTTGCGGTCCCAGTGCACGTAACTGCCCAAACCCACGGGAAGACCATATGCCAATACCTCGACCACTCCCCCCAAACTGTCGCCGTCCTTGGCGGCTGCCTCAATCTCGGCGATCATGCGCTCCTCGGCATCTTTATCGAAGCAGCGCACCTCGGACTGATCGACTCGGGTCAAATCACTCGGGGTTGGGCGGCTGGTTGTGCTACTGCGCACCGAACCGAGCTGCAACACGTGCGAGATCACGCTGACATCGATAGTGCCAAGAAGCAATTTGGCGAGCGCTCCGGCCGCAACCCTGGCGGCAGTTTCGCGCGCGCTGGCCCGCTCCAGCACGTCGCGGGCATCATCAAAACCATACTTCTGCATGCCGGTGAGGTCGGCGTGACCGGGTCGCGGCGCGGTGAGCGGCATTTTCGTTGCGCCAGGTGCTGGCGACATCTCGTCGTGCCAAATGTCGCTTCGCGTCCACTCGGTATTTTTTATCTCTATCGCCACGGGCGAACCAAGAGTTCGCCCGTGGCGAATTCCGCCAACCAGCACGATCTCGTCCTGTTCAAAGCGTTGGCGCGGCCCACGGCCGTAACCCAGCCGCCTGCGCGCAAGTTCGCCTCCGATGTCTTCGGCCATTACTTTCAGACCCGCCGGCAGCCCCTCGACGATTACAACGAGCGCTTGCCCATGGCTTTCGCCTGCAGTTAGGTAACGCAGCATATATTTCAGGCTATCGGTGAGCGCCGCACCCGACGAGCTTCTATTTCGTCTAGCGCGGCTTGGCGCATGATTGCGAGATCCGGTAAGCGACCGAGCCAAAATTGTTGTTGCAAGGCCGCTTGATGCACGAGCATGCTTAAACCGTCGACGGTAGCTGCCCCACAACTATGCACAGCTCGAAGTAGAGGAGTCTGCAACGGGTAATAGACGGCGTCGAGGACAATTTGCCGAGCTTGCAACAAGTCGACATCGAATGGTGTCTCGCTTGTTGTCAATGCACCCATGCCAACGGGGGTGGTGTTGATGACAATGCTTGCCCGGACAATCTCACTCGGATCTCCGACGCGAGCGATGTTGCTGATCGCGGCGGCATCGCGAGATCGTTGCGCCGAGCGGTTGATAATCACGATGTCTTCCACGCCCCGCCGAGTAGCCGCGTCAATAATGGCTCGAGCCGTGCCACCGGCACCGATCACGACGACGCGAGCGCCCGCAAGAGTCGCGCCAGCCGCTTCCAGCGCGTTGCAACATCCATCGCCGTCGGTGTTGGCGCCAAACAAGCTGCCGTCTTTTGCAACTATCACGGTGTTCACGCTGCGACACAGCTGCGCCGACTCGTGCACGCTGCCGACGGCCGCGTACGCCGCGTCCTTGTGCGGCATTGTCACCGCGAGCCCGGCTAGCCCGAGTTCGCGCATCGCTCGCAACGCGTCGGGTACGTGCCCTGGCGCGACGGGAAACGACCCAAAAGCCCAGTCGTCGCCGCGCGAGCGAAAGGCCGCGTTGTGAATGGTCGGCGACAGACTCTGTGCGACCGGCGAGCCGATCACCGCCGCAATTTTCACGGCAACAAACCCGCCTCACGCGCCTTGTCAACATTGCGTTCGTGTTGCGCAAGTGTTGCCGCAAACACGTGACCTCCTTCAGAGTTGGCCAAAACGTAGAACAGATACTGGCACGGTTTGGGCACATCCTTGCAAATCGGATCCGACGCCGAGGGGTTCGGAGCTGGATGCAGTGCTGCCTGAATCGACGCGCGACCCGGGGCGGCAATAGGTGTCGGCGGCAGACCCTTATATATGTATGTGTTGTAGGGGTTGTCAAGCGCCTTCAATTCTGCGAACGGCGTGCCCTCGGCGGCACCGTAATAGAGCGTGGCATCTATTTGCAGCTTCATGCCCGCGGCCAGTCGATTGTAGATAACGCGCGAAATCTTGGCACGATCTGCGCCAACCTTTGCTTCGCGCTCAATCAACGAAGCAATTACCAGCACCTTGTAGGGCGACACGCCAACGATCGCGTTGCTGTCGGCAAGATTTTCTTGTCGCCCGACTCGCTCCATCAGAGCAATCATCCGCTTCAGGACCGTCTCTTCGGTGTCGTTGCCAGAAATCTGATAGGTATCAGGAAATATCAGGCCTTCTAACGAGTTTTGGCCATCGGGTTGAAACTTCGAACGCAGTTCACCGAGCGCGGCCACTTCAGCGAACCTGTCAACTGAAATCTGGGGAGCGTTGGCCGCGAGGCGATCGGCGACCTGGCGCAGCGTGAAGCCCTCAGGAAACGTCACCTTGATAAAAGTTTCGCTCGGGGGCGTCGCAAGGCGCTTGCGAATGTTACCGAAGTGGTCGTGTGGAATGATCTGGTAGTAGCCAGGCACCAAATCGATGCCTCCCTTGCGCGCCACGTACCATCGAAACACGCGAGCATTTGTAATAAGGTCTTCGGTCAGCAATCGCTCACTTACTGAGGCGATCGTGTCTCCCTCATTGACCGTGAACGTAATCGCCACTCCCCCGCCACCCGACGGGTTCACCTGGTGCAGATACCACAAACCGACTGCGCCCATCGCGAGCAATAGAACTGTTACAACGGCAACCGCGGCAACGACGAATTTCGAGAATTGCCGAACCGATGGCGGTTCGCTGTCGAAGTCGTCATCGCTTAGCGAACCCGCGGCGGCGACATCATCCCAATTGTCTTCGCTCCATGGCCGATCGGCGGCCGTGCCGATACTTTTTGACTTGTCGAGCAGAGGATCAATCATTGCGGCTCTTAGTTTGCGTGTTGGCGCGATGGTCGAGCCAGGCTTGCAACATCACCGCGGCGGCAACCTTGTCAATGACCTTGCGACGATCCTGAGCATTCATTTTCCGTTCCATCAAAATGCTATCGGCGGCGACCGTCGTAAGTCTTTCGTCATACGTGTATACGGGGACTCCGATAACGCTACTCATCTGCTGCACTTCGATCGCGGCCATTCTTGCGGCATTGCCCGGCCTACCGGACATGCTCAGTGGCATGCCGACAACAACACACTCTGCCTCGTGCTCGACGACTAGCGCGGCGATCGACTTGTGATCGTGCGCCCTCGTGGAGCTGCGCAGCAACACTACGAGCGGTGTCGCAATCGTTCCACTGCGGTCGCTTGTGGCGACACCGATGCGCTTAGACCCGAGATCTATCCCGAGTGCGCGCATGTCAGAGCGAAACAACCTTGGCGATTGCTTGACGGGCCAGATTTAGGGCTTCGTCGAGTGCCGCGGGATTCTTGCCGCCCGCCGTGGCGATTTCACCCTTTCCGCCACCGCCACCGCCGACCGCGCGTGCAGCATCCTTGATCAACTCGCCGGCGTTGGCGGTGAAACCTTCTTGGATCGCGGCAACCAACGCCACACCTCCCGTGTCGGTTACGCCGCCCAGCACCACCGCGCGCATTACGCCAGACGCGCGAACCGCGAGTGCCAAATCGCGCAGGTCCGAAGCCGAGATGTCGTCCACGCGGGCGACAACTATCCCATCTTTTGCCGCCGCGGCAATGGACCCGGAACGGGCGCGAACGGCGACCGAGCGAAGTTCTTTTATCTCGTCATTCGCAGATGCCAACTCTCGGATTTTGCGATCCACCGCGGGGATGATTGATTCTGGCCCGGCACTTAGGATCTCCGATAGGTGCGACAATGTCCGTGACATTTCCAGCACATATTCAATTGACTGCTTTCCCGTCACCGCTTCGATGCGGCGCAGGTTCGAACCAATTGACGACTCGCCAATAATTTTGATGAAACCGATTTCGCCAGTTGCCTGAACATGCGTACCGCCGCAGAGTTCAACGGAGGTTCCGGCTTCCAACACGCGCACGATGTCACCGTATTTATCGCCGAAGAACGCAATAGCTCCCAAGTTTGTTGCTTCTTCCTTTGTGCTCTCGTAGGCGCGCACGGGTGCGTTACTCAGCACCTGGCCGTTAGCAAGGAGTTCGATTCGCTCAATTTCTTCGGCGCTCACCGGTGCATAATGACTGAAGTCGAAGCGCAGCCGGTTTGGCGAGACTAGCGATCCGGCCTGCTTAACGTGTTCGCCCAAGACTTTGCGCAGCGCCCAATGTAAAACGTGCGTTGCCGTGTGGTTGCGGCGAGTCGAATTGCGCGACTCTACATCGATTCGCGCGCTGGCGCGCTGACCCTCGACAATCGCGCCGCCGCTCATGCGACAAACGTGGCGACGCAAACCCGGAAGAGCAAATGTCGTATCAAGCACTTCGGCCTGACCCGTGTCGGTGCGGATTGTGCCCGTGTCGCCAACCTGACCGCCGCTCTCGGCATAGAACGGCGTGAAATCGAGAAACACCTCGACTAATTCTGAATCGTCGCCACCTGCAGCGCCGGCAGTCGCTTCAACTTCAATTACGGCAAGTACTATGCCCTCGCTCTCGTCCTGGGTATAACCAACAAAGTTGGTGATGCCATGCTCATCGAGCACGCTTCGGTAGCTACTAACTGCAGACGCATTTGTCCTTGTGCCCTTGCGTGCCGCCTTGGCGCGCACGCGCTGCGCGCTCATCTCGAGTTCAAAACCGGCGACATCGACCTCCACGCCGCGCTCGCCCGCAATCTCTTGCGTCAACTCGAGCGGGAAGCCGTAGGTGTCGTGCAACAAGAAGGCGGACTTGCCCGTTAGCGACGAGTTCGTCGTCATTTCGTCTTCGAGAATCGCAACGCCAGTCTTGAGAGTCTGGCGAAAACGCTCCTCTTCCTTGGTGAGCACGCCAAGAATAAAATCGGCGTTCGCTCGCAAATCTGGGTTGGCACCAACCATCACCTCGATCGCGGTTTGCGCGAGCCGCGGCATTACTGGCTGCTCACACCCGAGCAGGTAGGCGTGGCGCACGGCCCGGCGAATGATTCGTCGCAACACGTAACCGCGACTTTCATTGGTCGGGAACACGCCGTCGTTGATGAGCATTGTCGCCGAGCGGGCGTGCTCGGCCAAGACGCGCAGCGAAAAGCTATTGCGGTCTTCATAATCGCCAGAAATATATTTCGCCGAGGTCAGCGACTGGGCCTCTTGAATCAGCGGGAAGAGCACGTCGGTCTCCCACACCGAATCGACACCCTGCGTCAGCGCCAAGATGCGCTCGAGTCCGGCACCCGTGTCGATGCTCGGCTTTGGCAGCGGCGTACGTGTGCCATCCTTGGCATGGTTGTATTGCATGAACACGAGGTTCCAAAACTCTAGGAAGCGATCGCCGTGCTGGTCATTCAGGGGGCCACCCTCTGGGCCGAACTTTGGGCCACGATCGATGTGTATCTCGGAGCAGGGGCCGCACGGACCAGTCTCGCCCATCTGCCAGAAATTGTCGGCATCGCCAAGGCGTTGAATGCGACTCATCGGTACGCCAACTTGCTCGTGCCATATTGCCTCGGCCTCGTCGTCGCTCTCGTGCACAGTGATCCACAGGCGGTCGCCGTCGAAACCAAAAACTTCGGTCACCAACTCCCACGACCAAGGGATTGCGTCGTTCTTGAAATAGTCCCCGAAGGAGAAATTGCCCATCATCTCGAAAAACACCAGATGTCGTTTGGTGCGACCGACATCGTCGAGATCGTTGTGCTTGCCGCCGGCGCGAGCGCACTTTTGCACGCTCACCGCGCGGCGGTATTGCGGCACCTCGTCGCCCACGAAAAATGGCTTAAACGGCACCATTCCGGCGACCGTGAACAATACCGTCGGGTCGTGCGGGATCAGGCTCGCGGACGGAATCTTGGTGTGACCCTTAGCAACGAAAAAGTCGGTGAAGGCCGCGCGCAATTGATCAGCGGAGCGAATTTGCGACGACATCGCCAAACAGCCTACTCGCGGTTGATGTACACCTGACCTTCATTAGATTGCTCGGACTCGTTGATATCGCTACGCATATTGTTGACGAACTCGACGCCCTGATTCACCAACCATAAAGCGCCATCGTAAAGATCACTCGCCACCTGCGACGGCGACATTTGCGAAGCAGCGCTCTTGGCCTTGCTCTTGACATATCGCGAGCCGAATACGCCAGCTATAAATCCGACTACGAACCAAAACATCCGCTTCATAATTTATTGCTCCGATCATCTTGTTGATTGTTGTCGGCGTCGCTTTCAACGCCTCGTTCTTGCCCGTGGTCAGATGGACGGTAGTAGGAGATTTGGCGAAAAACTGTCGCTCCCTCCTGGCTAGGCAGGTATTGGGCTTCGACCCACCCGCGCCGGTCGCCATGCGGCGAAACATAATTGTTGCCGTGTCCGATTTCTTGCGCCCCCGGGTAGTGACCGTCTCGTAAGTGCGCCGGAACATCTACCGCCACGCCCTGTCGCACATCTTCGCGCGCACCCCAGATTGCCAGCGCGACTCGATTACTCTTCGGGGCCTTCGCCAGATAGACGACGGCCTGCGCCAGGTTAAGTTGTGCCTCCGGCAGGCCGACGTGTTCAAGCGCGTGCGCCGCGGCAACCGCGATCACAAGCGCCTGCGGATCGGCCATGCCGATGTCCTCGCTGGCCAAGATCACGAGCCGTCTGGCGATGAACTTTGGGTCGTCGCCAGCCTCAAGCATGCGCGCCAGCCAAAATATTCCGGCGTCGGCGTCGCTGCCACGAATGCTCTTGATAAATGCCGAGACGACGTCGTAGTGATCGTCGAGCCCGTAACTTAGCGCGCTCACGCCGAGCGCAGAATTGACATGATCAACCGTCACAATCTCTGTCGCCTCTTCGCCTGTGACTTTGCCTTCGACCCGACACAGCGCGCACGCCACCTCGAGTGCCGTCAGCGCCTGACGACCGTCGCCAGCACATCGCGCCACCAACAGCGCGATTGCGTCCGGCGTCGCCACGACGGATTCGGCCGCGATCCCGCGCTCTATCAGTTGCCTGATCGCCTCGGCATCGAGCGACTCAAGTCGAAACAAAGTGCTGCGGCTGCGCAGCGGCCCGTTGATTTCGAAGAATGGGTTCTCGGTTGTCGCGCCAATCAGCGTGATGATGCCGCTCTCAACGCTGGGCAAAAGCGCGTCTTGCTGCGAGGTCGAGAATCGATGAATCTCGTCGACAAACACGATCGTGCGCTTCGAATGTTGACCGAGACGGTCGTTGGCGCGTTCGATCGCCTCGCGAATGTCTTTAACTCCAGCGCTGACCGCGCTAAATCGTTCGAACACAGAGGATGTCGTCAGCGCCACGACCTCGGCCAGTGTCGTCTTGCCAGTGCCGGCTGGGCCCCAAAATATGGCCGACGACAGCCGATCGCTCTCGATCAACACCCGCAGCGGAGCCCCCTTGGCAACTAGGTGCCGCTGCCCGACAACCTCGTCGAG
>JAYTUM010000083.1:0-2094 GCA_043744575.1 Acidimicrobiales bacterium
CCTTCAGTTCGGTCGCTGAGTAGATACGTAAGTGTCCGCCTTGAACGAACGGAGCGTGGTACTCGTCTGAAAGTAACCAGTTAATCTTTTCGGGAAACCACGAAGGCACTGTTGCGGCGAGCGTGCCACCTGGGCGCAACACGCGAGCGAGCTCGCTTAGCGCCTGTGTGTCGTTGTTTATGTGCTCGAGCACCTCAGAGGTGATGATGCA
This sequence comes from Acidimicrobiales bacterium, assembly GCA_043744575.1. Classification (GTDB taxonomy): domain Bacteria; phylum Actinomycetota; class Acidimicrobiia; order Acidimicrobiales; family Ilumatobacteraceae; genus UBA3006. The sequence goes on from JAYTUM010000083.1 coordinate 212, forward strand.
ATCGAATACGCCGTCGCGAAACGGCAGACGAGTGGCGTCGCCGCGAAGCACGCCCACGAGTCTGTCGCCGTTGATCTCGCCTGCGAATGCCATTGCGGCAAACGTTGCGCGAGTTGCCGTGGTCTCAGCGTCGGCGTAGTCGAGAGCGACAACGCGGGCACCACGGCGCGCGGCCTCGAAGGCGTGCCGGCCAAAGCCTGCGCCGGCGTCGAGAAATAGCGTGTCGCGAGTGATGGCGAGGCGGTCGAACCGAACTGTAAGCACGAGTTAGCGGCCCACCTTGTCGCGCTGCTTGTTGACGTTATGCGGCATCGCCAAGACTTCGCGATATTGCTCGACGGTGAGGGCGGCGCAATGCTTCCAGCTCCAGCGCACGACGACGCGTTGACGACCGGCACTGCCGATGCGCTGGCGCAGCGCAGAGTCGTCGAGGCCGCGGCGAATGACCATTGCTAAACCATCGGCATCGCCGGGAGCGCACGACAAAACAGTGTCGTTGTCGTTGCCGGTGACCTCTGGTAATGCTCCGCCCGTTGTGGCGACGAGACAGATGCCCGTGCTCATGGCCTCGATCGCTGGAAGGCTGAATCCTTCGTACAAACTTGGCACGACAGCGAGTTCGCTCTCGGCGTACAACTCAACGATGCGTTTATCCGAAACGTCGGAGACGAAAGTGATGCAGTCTGCGAGGCCGAGCGAGCGAATAAGGTTGGCGCTTGCTCCTTCGCGGGCCTTGCCGATAATCGTTAGGTGAACTTCCCTTTCGGTGCGCAACTTGGCCAGCGCTTCGAGTAGATACGAGAGTCCCTTGAGGGCGACGTCGGCCGAAGCAGTCGTGATCAGGTGCGCCGGCTTGCGCGCGATATGCGGCAGTGGCATGAACAACTCTGGATCTACGCCGACGGGCACGAGGCGCATGCGGTCGAGCGACACGCCCATGTCGGCGTGGATGTCGGCGATCGAGTTCTCGCTGACCACGACAATGCGCGGCATTTGACTGGCAACTTTGCCCTGCATCTTGACGAAGCCGTACCAGCGCCCGATGCCAGAGCGCTTCCAGCGATTGGTCTGGTGCGCCATTTCGAGTTTGCGATCCTTGGTGATCGGGTGGTGCAGCGTGACCACCGTTGGAATCAACTTTTCGATCTTGAGGATGCTCGTACCCAGGCACTGGTTGTCGTGCACAATGTCGAAATCATTCACACGCGACTTCAGCGCTTTGTAGGCGCGCATGCTGAACGTGAGCGGTTCGCCAAATGTGCCCTTCATCAATTGCAAAGCTTCGACGATGTTTGGCCAGCTATTCAGCTCCCAATAGGCCGGGAAGCGGCCGGGGTGTTGATCATTGAAGATGTCGAGGCTGGGCAGTTTGTGCAACACGATGCGCTCGTCGAGAATCGGGTAAGGCTGGCCACCGTAAACCTCGACGTGGTGGCCAAAATCGGCGAGGGCCTTTGTCAGGTGGCGGGTGTATACACCCTGACCTCCGACATGAGGCTTGCCGCGGTATGTGAGATAAGCAATGCGCAGCGGGCCATTTGGATCAACGGCCCCTGACATAGTCGTTTCACTCTACCTGCGGGTAACTAGGCCCACCGTTGTAGAAAAACTGACGAGTCAAGAAATTACTAGTCGCATCCAGCGCGAGAGGGATTGACCCGGCTGAATTACTTGCGGCGAAAGGTTGAAGCCGTCGGGCGTGCCAGATTGCGGTTCGACGCAGACGGCGTGGTCGGGTTCGTCGTAGATTACCCAATACTCGCAGTCGCTCTCAATCGTGACTGCGGTGCCATTATCGAAGTTTAAAAGTGGCGAGCTGCGAGCCGAGGTGAAGCAGTCGTCCCACGGTGGCCGAGTTGGGCTGGCGACTTCGCCTGTGGGGA
>JAYTUM010000084.1:0-2089 GCA_043744575.1 Acidimicrobiales bacterium
GACGCCAACGCCATTGCGATTACCACGCGCTGGGCCATTCCGCCAGAAAGTTGGTGCGGATATCGGCGCATTACTCGCGCAACGTCTGCGATGCGGACCTGATTGAGGGCCTGCTCGGCAAGCATCATCGCATCGCTCTTCGACGATCCACCGAGCCTAAAGACCTCGGCGACCTGGGAGCCGATGCGAATCGTAGGGTTCAGCGCGGCGATTGGGTTTTGGTAAACCATTGAGATTGCCGACTTACGCAGATCTGAAACCTGCGAGTCGCTCATGGTGACCATGTCATTGCCCTCGAACAAAATCGAGCCGCCAGTGATTTTGCCGTTGCGGGGTAGGTAGCGCATCGCGGCGAATGCCGCTGTTGACTTGCCGCAACCAGATTCGCCGACGAGGCCGTAACTCTCGCCCGGCGCAATTGTCAGAGAGACATCTCGCAGTACCTGGCGGTCGATGCCGCGCACGGTGTAAGCGACTTCAAGGTTGCGCAGTTCAAGTACAGGTGTTGCCGATCTTATTTCAGTGTTACTCATAATTCAAACACTTCGAGCAGGCCGTCGGAAATCAGGTTGATACTTACCGCGAGCGACGCGATGGCCAGCGCCGGGAATGCGGTTGGCCACCACTCGTTGTTAAATATTTGCGCCCAGTTCTCTGAAATTTGAGTGCCCCAGTTTGGCGAGCCAAATTCGACTCCGGCGCCGAGAAACGAAAGAGTCGCGATCGCAAAGATGGCGTAGCCGAGTCGCACCGTAAACTCGACGATGATCGGCGGCAAGACGTTAGGTAGAATTTCGCGAAACAAAATGTGTGGGGTGCGTTCCGTGCGTAGACGCGCAGCTGCGACATACTCGAGTTCTGACTCGCCCAAGACCGCGGCGCGAACGGTGCGGGCGATGTTTGGGGTAAACACGAAGGCAATCACTAACACGGTCAAAGTTGGCGAGCGGCCGTCGATGGCGGCGATTGCGAGCAGCGCGATGATCAGCGCAGGAATTGCCGAAATGGCCTCGAGAAAGCGCATCAAGATTGTATCGAACCAGCCCTTGAAGTAGCCCGATATCAGGCCAAGCGAGGTTCCGAGAACCGTGCCCAGCGCCGTGGCGAGGAACGACATCACAAGAATCAACCTGGTCCCGATAATGACTCTTGAGAAGACATCTTGACCCGAGCTGTCGGTGCCGAAAAAGTGCGTCATGCTCGGGGATTTGCTAACGAAGTCGTAGTCGGAGTCGTCGGCTTTAAATGGCGCCACCAGATTGCCAAATATTGCGCAGAACAACCAAACACTAAGAATGGCGGAACCGACGATGAAAGCCTTGTTTTTTTTAAGCAGATCCATTCGCTCTTTGCGAATTTGCGCCCTCTCAAGATCTGACTTGGTAGTTAATTCGCTGTCTTTCGATGTCATTCTGAGATCCTTTGGCGAATTCTGGGGTTGAGTACGGCAAACAATATGTCTGCGGCGAGTTGAAAGGAAACGATCACGAGGCTGCTGATGATTACTCCGGATTGCAAGACGTTGTAGTCGCGACCACCGACCGCTGTGAGCAATACCGTGCCGAATCCCGGGTAATTGAACACGATCTCCACGGCAACGAGGCCACCGACGAGGTACGGGACTTGGCTGGCTATTACGGCGATCGTAGGGAGGAGCGCGTTGCGCAAAACGTGGCTAGTTACGGCCTTGCGCCGCGAGTGACCCTTGAGAACTGCAGTGCGCATGTAATCAGAGTCGAGCGCTTCGATCACCCCCGCGCGCGTGATGCGCGCGATGTATCCGAATAGAACCATTAGCAGAGCAATTGACGGAAGTATCAAGTAGCCCATGTGCACCAAAATGCCGCCTGCGTCGTTATCGGGGAAGGCTGTGACGGGGAAGATCTGAATGAACACGCCAAACACGAGAAGCAAAATCACAGCCCAGACAAACTCGGGGATCACCGCTGCGGACAATCCGCCAACTGTAATGATGCGGTCGATCTTCTTGCCGCGGTTCATAGCGGCAGCGACGCCGCCAATTACGCTGATCGGGATGATCATTACGAATGCCATGCCCGCCAATCGCGACGAGTAGCCAATTGCCGGC
>JAYTUM010000085.1:0-8015 GCA_043744575.1 Acidimicrobiales bacterium
CGCCGAGCTCGCTGCCCTTGAGTGGCAGGCGCTTGCCGACCAGCAAGATCAGCGCAAACATCACTGCGGGTATTACGGGGATCAACCAGGCATTTTCTAGGAACCAGCCCGATGAGAGTTCGCGCACGGCTTCGGAGGCGAATATCACGATCAGCCTTTCATCTCTGACAGATCATCGAGCGAGATGCTGCGGCGGTTGCGATAGATGAGCAGCACAAGGCTGAGGCCGACTCCGACTTCGGCGGCGGCGACGGCGATCACGTACAGGGCGAATGTCTGACCGTCGACGCTGCCGTTGCGCAGCGAGAACGCGACCAGGTTTAGATTGACCGCGTTCAAGATCAGCTCAATCGACATCAGCACGAGCACTGCGTTTTTGCGGGCCACGACGCCATAGACACCGATGCAAAAGAGAATCGCGGCAAGGAACAAAAACTGGTTGACGAGCACGGCGCTGTTAGTCCTTTCTCGCTAAAACAATTGCGCCGATGACTGCGGCGAGCAACACAAACGACAGCGCCCAGAACGGCAATAGGTACGGTCCAAAGATCTGGTCGGACAACTGCTGCGTGTTGACGACGGCTGAGTCGTCAGGCATCTTCTCGGTGCCGAACGAGTTGGCAAGTGCGAGAGCCATCGCGGCGAACACGACGAGTGCGACCGGGATGCCCAGCTTCCAATAACTGTTGTTGAGATCGCCCTGGCGGCCAATGCGCGAACGGGTCAGCATGGTACCGAACAAGAACAGCACCATCACCGCTCCTATATATACGAGTATCTGGGTGATCGCCACGAACTCGGCCGCCAGCAGCAGGTATTGCGCGGCGACGCCGGCCAACACCACTACGAGCCACAGCGCGGCGTGAACGACATTGCTGGTCGTGACTACGCGCAACGCGCCGACGATCATTAGAACCGCGATGATCGCGAACCCGATGTTTTGAGCGACCAACATCTGATCGCCTATTTCTTCTTCTTATCGGCGCCGACTTCTAATGCGGGCGCTTCGGGGACGGTTTCCATCCACTCACTGAGTTTCGTTTTGTCGTGCAGCAGGTCGCTGAGGTTGGGCTCTGAGTACTCGTACTCGGGGCTCCAGAAAAGCGCGTCGAACGGGCACACCTCGACGCAAATGCCGCAATACATGCATAGCGAATAGTCGATGTCGAAGCGATCGAGTTTGTTGACCTGGCGCACCTTGCCGCCCTCGCGGCGCGGTGGGGCGAGATCTTTATGCGCCTCGATGTAGATGCACCAATCGGGACACGAGCGCGAGCACAACATGCACGACGTGCAGTTGTCTTGGTGCAACGCGATAACCCCGCGGGCGCGAATTGGCGGAGTCTCTTTTTCGTGCGGATACTGCACGGTGTTGGCGCCCTCGGTGATAGTGCGAACCATCGTGCCGAAAGTTACGCCGAGACCTTTAATGAGACCCGGGATCTTGGCCACTAGAACACCACCTTTAGAATTGCGGTCACCATAATGTTGGCGAGAGAAATTGGGATCAATATCTTCCATGCGAAGCGCTGCAGTTGGTCTTCTCGGAAGCGAGGGTAACTAAACCTGATCCACATAATCACGAAGACCACGAGCATCATCTTGGTGAATAAGATCAGCGGCCCGACGATGTTCATCCAATTAGCGACAGAGTCGATCGATGTCCATCCGAACCACGCGAACGGCACTCCCCATCCGCCCAAGAACAGCACCGATGCGATCATCGCGAACACGCCGGCGGTGGCAAACTCGCCGATGAAGAAGATCAGGAAGCGGAAGCCCGAATATTCGGTCATGTAGCCAGAGACAAGTTCTGACTCGGCGATTGGCATGTCAAATGGCGCCTGCGTAAGTTCGGCCTGAATCGCGATCATGAAGACAACGAAGCCTATGAACTGCGTGATCACATAAGGGTTGCCGGCGCCACTGAAACCAAACATCGAACCGCCATTTTGCGCCAACACGATCTGTTGCATGTTCATCGTGCCAGCTTGAATTACAACGCCCATGACCGCGAGCACCATCGGCAATTCATAGGCGATCAATTGGCCGGCGGCACGCAAGCCGCCGAGCAACGAATACTTGTTGGCACTCGACCAGCCGGCCATCAAGATGCCGAGTACCGAAATCGACGACACTGCCAAGGCGTAGAAGACGCCAGTCTCGAAATTTGTGAAGTAGGCGTCGGGGCCAAAGGGCACAACCGCGACGAGCAAGAATGTGCTCACGAGCACGACGATCGGGGCGATCTTGAAGATGAACTTGTCGGCACGCTCTGGAACGATGTCTTCCTTTTGCATCCACTTGCCAACTTCGGCGAACAACTGCATCGAGCCGTACGGGCCCGCTTCCATCGGGCCGAGGCGGCTCTGCATGAACGACATCATCTTAAACAAGAACAGGTACACGATCGTGCCCGCAGGCAACAGCACGGCAACCAATCCGCCCAACACGCGCAGGAGCGACTGGCCCCAATACGGAACTTCGGCGAGCAGCGACGCGATCATCTGTCGATGTCTCCGAGAATGAAGTACAGCGAGGCCAAGATCGTCACGATGTCGGGCACGTACACGCCGCGCAGCAACCACGGCGCGATCGAGATGTTGTTGAAACTCGCCGAGCGGATCTTCACACGGAACGGTCCGAGGTCGCCGCGCGAGACTACGTAGTAACCCATCTCGCCGAGCGGGTTCTCCGTCGATACATACGCTTCGCCCTCTGGCACCTTGATAATTTTCGGCACCTTGGCCATGATCGGGCCGCTCGGAATAGTGTCGAGCAGTTGGTCGACGATCAACGTTGCCTCGCGGGTTTCTTGCAGGCGAACCCAACAACGCGCAAAACTATCGCCGTCTGGGTGCGTCCAAACCTTGAAGCTGACCTTGTCCCAGGCCATTGCGTTGGGTTGATCTCGGCGCAAGTCCCAGTCAACGCCACTGGCGCGCAGGTTGGCGCCCGACATGCCGTACTGCAAGGCAATGTCGCGCGGGATTACGCCGATACCGCGCGTGCGTGATTGGAAAATCTCGTTGCCGAACAGCAACGTCTCGATCTCATCACAAAAATTGCGCAGCTTCTTCATCACGGCTTTGGTCTCATCGATGAAGCCGGCGGGCAGGTCGTCCTTGAGGCCGCCAATGCGATCGAAGTTCGGATGGAATCGGCCGCCAGTTGCAGACTCGATCAAGTTCAAAACATATTCCCGATCGCGGAAGGCAAGAAACACCGGAGTGATTGCCCCCAGTTGCACGCCGAGGTCACCCAAGAACAACGAGACGTTGGCGATGCGCGAGAGCTCGAACAAGATCGTACGGATCCACTGCGCGCGGGGCGGCGCCTCGACGTTCATCAATTTCTCGGCCGCCAAAATGAACGGCACCTCGTTGGCGAAACTGCCCAGCCAGTCGATGCGGTTAACGAGCGATGTGACTTGCGGGTACGTGCGCACTTCGGTCAATTTTTCGTACCCGCGGTGCATGTACCCGCACGAAGGCTCTGCCCACACCACCTGCTCGCCGTCGAGGCGGGCGATAATCCGCAATGTGCCGTGCGTGGCTGGGTGCTGCGGACCGATGTTCAGCGTCATGCCCTCGGTCTCGAGTTCGAGGTTGACGCGCGCATCGGCGGCCTGCGCGGCGATGTACGAAAGTTGCTGGCGATTGCCTAGGCGGTCATTAGTCATTGTCACGACGCGCTCGCTTCTTCGGGGATTGCGCCGGCGGGAAGCGGCTCGACATCGACGATGCCTGGCCACGGCTTGACCATCCGCGCGAGCAGCGGGAAGTCCTTGCGCATCGGGTAGCCCTCGAAGTCGATTGGCAAGTAGATGTTGCGCAAATCGGGGTGGCCTTCAAACATGATGCCGAACATTTCATGAATCTCGCGCTCGTGCCAGTTGGCGCCCGCGAACACTGTGGCGACGGACTCGATCGCTGGCGCGCCGTCGGGCACATCAGCTTTGAGGGTGATGCCAGCTTTTGTTTGCGAATTCACTAGCCGCGCGAACACCTGCATGCGCGTGTCGCCGCCCGCATAGCCGGGCCTGATCGTGGCATCACGAACCGGAGGCGGCTCGGTCGGGTCGTCTTCGCCGCGGCCAAATGGCGACGGCAACCAATCGATCGCCGAGAGGAATGAGAAATAGTCGAAGCCGAGATCGTCGCGCAGGTGTTCAAGGCTGGCGCGCCACGAGCCTGTGCTCACTCGCACCCAAATGTCGTCGCCGGGTTTGATGTGCGACTCAATAACCCCATCGCCTAACGCTGCGCGCACGGCGGCGAGCAAATCTTGGCGACCGCTGTCGACTGCCGTGTCGACCGAGGCAGTCACGGTTATGTCAGCGCTTTGCGACAACTGGTTCACCGCGCCTTTCTGCCTCCGCCGATGCGTCACTATTCGCGTCCATCGAAACCGTTCCTTCGCCGCGCCAACGCGCGCCCATATCTTCGTTCTTAATTCGTTGTTGCAACAGAACGATTCCTTCAAGCAATGCTTCTGGGCGCGGCGGGCAACCAGGCACATACACATCGACCGGAATAATCTGATCAACACCCTTGGTCACTGAGTAACTATCCCAATACGGACCGCCGCAGTTTGCACAACTGCCCATCGAGATTACGTACTTCGGTTCCGGCATCTGTTCGTAGAGGCGTCTGATCGCTGGCGCCATCTTGTCGGTGACGGTGCCAGAGATGACGACTAAGTCGGCCTGACGCGGGCTCGCTGGTAACGGGATCACGCCAAGACGCATCACGTCGTAACGCGGCGAACCGAACGCGGCGCCCATCTCGATTGCGCAACACGCCAGACCCCATTGGTAAACCCACAGGCTGTAGCTGCGCCCAAGGTTGAACAGCGACGTCAACGGTTTCGGCAGACGGCCGCGATCTACTAGGCCCATATGGTCACACCCATCTCAGTACACCCTTGCGCCACGCGTACACGAGTCCCAACAGCAAGATAAATACGAACACGCCCATCTCGACCAAACCGAACGCGCCGTAGCGCTCGAGTTGAGTGGCCCACGCAAAGATGAAGACGGTCTCGACGTCGAAAATTACGAACAGCAAAGCGAAGATGTAATAGCGGATTTGGCTTTGCGACCAACCTTCGCCGACTGGGTCGACGCCGCTTTCGTACGTCAACAATTTTTCGCGATTTGGCTTTGACGGTCGCAGCAACGACGAGATCCACAGCAACAACCCGGCCACGAGCATGGCCGCCATGCCGAACCACGCCACCGTAAGAAAAGACCTCAGAAAGGGGGACATCAGCGCTCAAAACTACTACTTGGGCTATTGACTAGAAGAACTAATGACCCAGAGAAATAATGGCGTGACGGCAAGGACATTGACAGCATCAACGACAGGTGTGACTAAATTACCGCACTTAGGTCTGGCCCGAGCCAGTTATTTGCGGCCCTTGGGTTTGGGCATTGGGGTGACCGCGACATCGCTCAAAAACCAGTCCACGACCTGCGCCGCCGCTACCCCGCTGCGGGCGACTTCTAAACGAGTGCGTTCGATCAGGACCGAGGGCACGACTCCCTGCGCCGCTAGTTCGGCAGCCCCGGCTCCGCTAATCCACCTCGTGATAATGGCCTCGTTGGCCTCGGGGTGAAATTGGGTGGCGAAGGTACGCCCGACCTGCATGGCCTGCGGGCCGGCGTCGCTGAGGGCCAGAATCTGGGCCCCTGCAGGGGCCGTGAACGTGTCATAGTGCCACTGCAACCAGGCACCGGCGAGCACGCTATAGGTAGGTGTAGTGATTACGTCGTGCCAGCCGATCTCGGGCTTCTTCGCCCGCTCGGCGCTGCCGCCCAACGCCGAGGCGATGATCTGCGCGCCGTAGCAAATGCCAAACAGCGGGATACCCCGACGGTGCGTCTCGCGAATCAACTCGCTCTCGGCGGCGACGCTTCTGCTGTTCTCGTCCCAATACACCGACCACTCTGACCCAAGCAGAACAACGAGGTCGACGCCGTCGAGCGTCGGCCACTGTGTCGGGTACTCACGCTGCAGATGGCGAAACTCAAAATCAAAATCGGCGAAACGCTGACCCACGTAGCCCGCATCGGCGTCGGTCGAGTTGGCGATAAGTAACGCGCGCATAGAGATACCGTAGACGAGGTATGGGGACGAACAACAACGCGATCGAAATTAACCTCGATGAGATTCGAGGCGCGCGGGCTGCAGGGGCTGCAACCGTGCAGCACACACCCATCGTGCGCTCGGCATATTTGAGCGAATTGCTCGGCGGAAAGGTCGTGCTCAAGGCAGAGAACCTGCAGCGCACGGGCGTGTTTAAGATTCGCGGAGCGCTGAACAAGGTCTCCCACCTTGGCGAGGCGGCGCGCAATGGTGTCGTGACTGGTAGCGCCGGTAATCACGCCCAGGCGCTCGCGCTCGCGGCCCAGTTGGCTGGTGTCAGGTGTGAGATTTTTGTTCCCAAAGGCGCGTCGCTATCGAAAATTGCTGCTAGCCGCAGGTATGGCGCCACGGTGCTCGAGGGGGGCGACAATGTCGACAGCGCAATCATTTTGGCGCTTGCTCGCGGTGCGGATGCAAAAATGGCGTTTTGTCACCCGTTCGATGACGTCGATGTCGTCGCGGGCCAGGCAACTTTGGGGCTCGAACTTTTAGAAGATATCGAAGACCTCGCGCAAGTTATTGTGCCGCTAGGCGGTGGCGGCTTGCTTAGCGGCGTGGCGATCGCGCTCAAGTTGCAAAAACCGAGCATCCGCGTAATCGGCGTGCAGATTTCTTCATGCGCGCCATTTATTAATGGTGCTGTTGCACCTGGGCCTGTGCCAACTCTGGCGGACGGGATCGCCGTAAAGAAACCCGGAATCATCACTCGCCCGCTAGTCGACAAATGGGTCGATGAAATCGTCGCCGTTGACGAGAGTAGCGTCGCCGACGCGATGATGTTGCTGATGGAACATTCGCGATTGTTCGTGGAAGGCGGCGGTGCCGTCGGGGTATCGGCGTTGTTGACTGGGCGCGTTACCCCGGCACGAACCGGCATCACGTGCGTCGTGCTCTCTGGCGGCAACGTCGATCTCGGTTTGATCCCCAACTTGATTCGTCGCCACGAGACCGAGGCCGGCCGCCGACTGATCGTGTTCACGCGACTGCCAGATCGACCAGGCGGCCTCGCTCGGCTATTAACTATTTTTGCGAACATGGACGCGAACTTGATCGAGGTGCAGCACGTGCGCGAAGGGCTCGATTTTGCCGTGCGCGAGACCGGTGTGCAAATTACCGTTGAGGTTCGCGGCGCGGAGCACGCCGACTTGATTCTTAGCGCGGCCAAGGCCGAGGGCTACGAGATATCGGCGATAACGGGCCGATGAAGCCAATTGTTTTGATACCCGGTCGACTGTCGCCCGAGGCCAAGGGCGTGCGCGAGGCTGCGATTGCAAGTGGCCGGCGATACTCCGAGGGAATTGCGCGCGCCGGCGGTGTCGCGCTTACCGTGCCGCCACTTGAGTCAACACTTTTACACATAGATTCGCTCGTTGAGCGCGCGGACGCGGTGTTGCTTCACGGCGGTGGCGACCTTGACCCGACTCTGTACGGCCAAACACAATCGAGCGACGCGATCTACGGAATCGTCGCCGAGCATGACGCGGTCGAACTCGCGATTGTGCGGGCCGCAATCGCGATGGACAAGCCGGTTCTGGCGATCTGTCGAGGTATTCAGGTACTCAACGTGGCCCTCGGCGGCACGTTGCATCAGCATCTCGTCGACACGATCTCCGGCAGCGATTCGCATTGGGATACATATCATCCGGTTCAGGTGAATGCGGGATCGCGCGTCGCCCAAGCCATGGGCACTTTAAGGCCAACGGGCGGGCACTCGTACCACCACCAGTCAATTGATCGGGTCGCATCCGACCTCCACGTCGTGGCGCACAGCAATGATGGTGTGATCGAGGCGGTTGAACACCGCACCGCCAAATGGATCGTGGGTGTGCAGTGGCACCCTGAAGACGACGCCGCGACCGACGCTCA
>JAYTUM010000086.1:0-2073 GCA_043744575.1 Acidimicrobiales bacterium
CTTATTCTTCGGTGGGTGCTTCGGCGGCGCGCTTTTGCAACTCGTTGACCACCGAGGCGTCGGCGAGAGTTGTGGTGTCGCCGAGGTTGCGGCCCTCGGCGACATCGCGCAACAAACGGCGCATGATTTTGCCGCTGCGGGTCTTGGGCAAGTCTGGCGTGAAGTAGATCGTCTTTGGCTTGGCTATTGGCCCAATCTCGGTGGCGACGTGGTCGCGTAATACCTTCTCGTCAACTTCCATTCCCCCGCGCAGGGTCACGTAGGCGATGATCGCCTGACCGGTCATGGCGTCGTTGGCGCCGACGACGGCGGCCTCGGCCACGCTTGGGTGCGAAACCAACGCCGACTCAACTTCGGTAGTCGATATGCGGTGACCAGAAACGTTCATCACATCGTCGACTCGTCCGAGCAACCACATGTATCCGTCGTCGTCGAGCTTGGCTCCGTCGCCCGCGAAGTATCTGCCAGGAAATCGGCTCCAGTAAGTGTCGCGGTAGCGCGTCTGGTCGCCCCAAATGCCTCGCAGCATTCCGGGCCAAGGCTTAGTCAGCGTCAGGTAACCCCCACCCTTGCCGACATGTTCGCCCTGCTCATCAACCAGCTCGGCGTCGATACCCGGCAGGGGGAATGTCGCCGAACCGGGTTTCGTTACGGTTACGCCCGGTAACGGTGAGATCATGATGCCGCCTGTTTCTGTCTGCCACCAGGTGTCAACGATCGGGCAGCGCGATCCGCCGATGTTTTCGTTGTACCAGATCCATGCCTCAGGGTTGATCGGCTCGCCGACAGAACCGAGCAAGCGCAGCGATGAGAGATCGTGCTTGGCGGGTTCTTGACTGCCCCACTTCATGTAGGTGCGGATCGCAGTCGGCGCGGTATAGAAAATTGTTGGCTTGTACTTTTCGATGATCGCCCACATCCGGTCGTTGGCCGGAAAGTTCGGCACTCCCTCGTACATCACCTGCGTGGCGCAGTTGGCAAGCGGACCGTAGACGATGTAACTGTGTCCGGTCACCCAGCCGACGTCGGCGGTACACCAAAAGATGTCGGTTTCGGGCTTGTGATCAAACACGTACTTAAAGGTGTACGCAACATGAGTCAAATATCCGGCGGTCGTGTGCACGATGCCCTTAGGTTTGCCGGTGCTACCAGATGTGTACAGCAAGAACAACAAGTGCTCGGCCTCCATTGCCTCAGCTGGGCAAACGGGGTCTGCCTTGGCGATTAGGTCGTGATACCAGTGATCGCGGCCCTGCTTCATTTCGATCTCATTGTTGCCGCGTCGCACAACGACGACGCTCTCGATCGTCGTCGTTGACTTGAGCGCCTCATCGGCCTGCGGCTTGAGCCCGAAGACCTCGCCGCGGCGCCAGCCGCCGTCGGCGGTGATCAAGCACTTGGCCTGCGCATCGTTAATCCGATCGGCTAGAGCCTGCGAAGAAAATCCGCCGAAAACTACGCTATGTGCGGCACCAATGCGCGCGCACGCCAACATTGCCACCGCCGCCTCAGGGATCATCGGTAAATAAATATTTACGCGGTCGCCTTTGGCGACGCCAAGATCTTTAAGCGAGTTGGCGAACCGCTGCACCTCATCCAACAGCTGCGAATATGTGATAACACGAGAATCGCCAGGCTCGCCCTCCCAATAGAACGCGACCTTGTCGCCCTTGCCGGCCAGCATATGACGGTCGAGGCAGTTGTAAGAAACGTTGAGAGTGCCGTCTGCGAACCACTCGGCGAACGGCAGATCCCACTCACACACCTGGGTGAAGGGCCTTGACCAGTGCAAGAGTTCACGGGCCTGGCGCGCCCAGAATGCATCTGAATCGCTGCCGGCCTCCTGGTACAGGCTTTGGTCGCTGGTCAGCGCATGATCGACGAATGCGCGCGAGGGCTCGAACTTGCGTTGCTCGTACGAGAGAGCATCAATTGCATGCTGATCGCCTGTCACTTTCAGAAACCCCCATCTGTGCAGTGATGTTTCATATGCGAGACTAGCCAATCGTTATGGGATCAGAAAAGTCGGCGTCGGCCGAGACGCGCCAAAATTTTGGTCCCCTTGATTGGTTG
>JAYTUM010000087.1:0-7943 GCA_043744575.1 Acidimicrobiales bacterium
TGTGGGGCAATTCGGCGCGCAAAAAGCGCGGGCTGATCAAGGGTCAGCATCACGCGGTCATCGAGTCTGCCCACCCTTCGCCGCTGTCGGCGTACCGCGACTTTTTCGGTTCGCGCCCGTTCTCGGCAATCAACAAGGCCTTGCTCGCCTCTGGTTCTGACGCCATCGACTGGCAAGTCAAATAATGGACGTGTCCCGTCGTGCCGAACTTTCGGCGCTTGTGAACAACTACTAGTTTGTAGCGATGGGTTCGGTGCGACGACACATCTTTATTAAGTGTGACGCTCAAACGGTGTGGGATTTCGTAGGCGCCCCTGAGCGCTTGCACGAGTGGTTTCCGATCGTTAGCACGCGCGTTGAGGGCAAAAAGCGCTGGATTGTTCTCGACGGCGGAATCACTTTCGAGGAAGACATAATTACCCTCGACCACGACCTGCGTCGATTTCAATACAAAATAGTTAATAACCCCCTGATCACATTTCACACGGGCACAGTCGATGTCATCGATGACGAACACGGCGGATGCTTGGTCATGTACAGCACGGATATGGACCCAGAGGTGCTGGCGCTGCCGATTGCGGGCGCCGCAGGCGTAGGTCTGAAAAATCTCAAAGAAATCTTCGACGGCAAGTAATTAGACGAAACGGTAAGAGATTCATGGGCCGTAAGATTTTATTTATCACCACCGACCAACAGCGTTACGACGCGCTCGGGTGCAACGGCGGCGTCATTGCGCGAACGCCAACTATTGACGCGCTCAGCAATAGTGGCATCACCTACGATCGCGCACATCCACAAAATGTTGTGTGCATGCCATCGCGCAGCACCATGCTCACGGGCCAACACGTCAGTACTCACGGCGTGTGGATGAACGGCGTACCGCTGCCAGAGAACGCGCCGAGCATTGCCGCCGACCTACGCGCCGCGGGCTATAAAACCGCGCTGATCGGCAAGGCCCACTTCGAGCCTCTGCTCGACCCATTCCAACGCTTCACAGAAAATCGGCTCGGTGCACACGATGTGTTCACCGAGTTCGATCCGCTTACGCACGACCCGCACCGCGGTTTCGATCACATGGAGCTCGCCACTCACGGCGCCGTCGGTCCATTGCATTACTCACAGTGGGTGCGCAAACATCATCCCGAGGCGGTTGGCGGTTTCTATCGCGTTCTCGACAACGAGTTGCAAGTCAATGCCGCTGGCGGTGGCGACACCGGAGCGCCGCAAGTGCACGTCAACCCGATTAATCGCGAGTGGTATCACACAGATTGGGTGGCCAATCAGACGATTGCCTGGCTCGAGTCGCTGCCAACCGACTCAGACTGGTTTTGTTGGATGAGTTTTCCCGACCCACACCACCCGTGGGATCCACCGGCGTCAGAACTTCATCGAGTGCGCTGGCAAGACCTTGATCTGCCTGCCGGTTACATTGCCGACAAATCGGCGCGCGAGGCCGTGCTCGACGACAAGTTGCGCCATTGGCGCGGCTGGTACGACGGAACCTTCGTCTCTAACTACGAGGCGCCCGCGCGTTGGGTACCGGCCACTCTGACTAGCGACCAAGTGCGCGAGGTCAACGCCGTCACGCACGTCAAGAATGAACTAATTGACGAGGCCATCGCGCGCGTGCTGAGTTCTGTGCAGGGTCGCGGCTGGGGCAACGACCTCGACGTTTTGTACACCACCGATCACGGCGAGTTTCAGGGCGACTTCGGGTTGCTGTTCAAAGGCCCGTACCACGTTGATTCGCTGATGCGCCTACCGTTGATCTGGCGCCCCGCACCGAGCGCACAAGTTGCGCCGGCTCGCGTTGGGGCACCTGTCGGCTTGGTCTCACTCGCCGCAACATTCGCCCACATTGCTGGGCTAGATCGGCCGCAGTACGTCGAGGCACCACGGCTACCGCTCGATAACACCGATGCCGAGAAGCTTGGCCACGAGCGCGTACTCACAGAATGGGACAGCGTCTTGTTTGGCAAGATCGTGCACCTGCGCACGATCTGTCGCGATAGCTGGGTCTGCACCGCGGCCTTGAAGGGCACGATGAATCAAGCCGGCGAGGGCGAACTCTACGACCTCACGCACGACCCGCTACAACACGTCAACCGCTGGGAAGACCCGTCAGTGCGCACGATGCGCGAAGACCTGCTTGCCGACATGTGGGACCACTTACCCAATCAAGTTTTGCCGTTGCGCAGCATGGACGCACCCGTTTAGGACAAGACCTTGAAACCGGTTGCAATAATTAGGCAGGTATTTGCTGCGTGATGCAGTGAATCCCGCCGCCGCCGTAACCCAAAATGCCGCCGATGTCTAGGCCGACGATCTCTCTGTCTGTGATGAACTCGCCCAGCAGTGCCAGCATGTCGGTGTCGGCCTCGTGTCCGCACGTTGGCACGATCACCCCGCCGTTAACAAAGTAGAAGTTTAAGTACGGCACCTGAATTCGTTCGCCACCAAACTCAACAAAGGGCAAGATCGGCACCTCGCAAATATCGACATCAAACCGTTCAATCACTTCGCGATTCTTCGCGAGCCGCAAGAAATCGTCTTCACTTTCGTCGTTACAGCGTTGCAGGACGACCGTTCGGGGGGCGACAAAGGCGGCGACGTTGTCGACGTGTCCATCTGTGTCGTCGTCGAGGACAAGTCCGTACGGCAACCAGATCACGTCGCGAACCCCGAACTCGTCGCGCAACCTTTGCCCAATTTGCTCGCGAGACAAGTGCGGGTTGCGATTCTCGTGCAGTAAACATTGCTCAGTCGTAACAAGAAAGCCCGTGCCGTCGACGTTGATCGACCCACCCTCGAGCACCATGTCGATATCACGAATCGGGTGTCCAGCAAATTGTGCCCACTTCGTGGCGATGACGGCATCCTTGTCGTGCGGGTTGAACTTGTTGCCCCAGCCATTAAATACCCAATTGCCCGCTAAGCGCTTGCCCGCATCGTCATTTACATAGATCGGCCCGCTGTCACGAAACCACGAATCGTCAATTGGCATGCCGACAACTTCGACGTTGTCGCCACACAGTTCTTGGGCGCGCTCGACATTGGCGCCATTGGCAATCATTGTCACGGGCTCGAACGCCGAGATGGTGCACGCCAAAGCAGCATGCGCTCGCTCGGCCTCGGCCAGGTACGAGCCGTAAAGATCGCCGCGTGATGGCCAGCAGATTACGGTGCGCTCGTGCGGCGCAAACTCTGGCAACATCTTCACTTCGTCGTGCCGTCCATCGTCGTCAGCGCTGTGTATAACTCTGGGCGGCGATCGCGAAACACGCCCCACGATGTGCGCAACGCCTTCAGTTCGGCAAGATCAAAACTCGCGACTAATACAGTCTCTTCGGTGCGATCGGCCTCGGACACAATCGCGCCGGTGCCGTCGGCGATGAATGAGCAGCCGTAGAAGGTGATGTCGTTGGCGACGCCGACTTCTAGCCCCGTGCGGTTGGCGGCGACGAGCGGCGTAATGTTGGCGCCAGCATGACCCTGCATAACCCGCTGCCAGTGCTTGCTCGAATCCCACTGTGGGTTCGGCGGCTCGCTGCCGATCGCCGTTGGGTAGAACAAAATCTCTGCTCCTTGCAGGACCATGCTGCGCGCAGCCTCGGGAAACCATTGATCCCAGCAGATGCCGACGCCGATTTTTGCGTGCCTGGTCTGCCAGACGCGAAACCCTGTGTCGCCGGGGCTGAAATAATACTTCTCGGTGTAACCGGGGCCGTCGGGAATGTGGCTCTTGCGATATATGCCGAGCATTGCGCCGTCGGCATCGACGATGGCAACGGTGTTGAATAATGCATTGTTTGCGCGCTCGAACACGCTGATAGGCAACACAACATTGAGCTCGGCAGCGACTTTCTGAAAGTGCGCGATCGTCGGGTGGCCGGCGATCGGCAGCGCGCGAGCGTGGTCCTCGATGCGCTGGTCTTTGCAGAAGTACTGGCTCTCAAATAATTCCGGGATCAGAATAATTTGTGCGCCTTTGGCCGCGGCGGTGCGCACTAGCCGCTCGGCTGTCGCAATGTTCGCGGCAGTGTAGTTTCCCATCGACATCTGCAGTGCGGCGACAGTCACCTGCATCTAAAGTGCCGCCTCAATTGCAGCAATAACCTCTGGGGCGTCAGGGGCGACCTTGGGGTGAAAGCGGGCGACAATGTTGCCGTCGCGACCGATGACAAACTTTTCGAAGTTCCAGCGGATGTCGCCAGAATAACCTTCGGCGTCAGTGACCTTGCTCAGGTCGGCGTACAGCGAATGGCGGGCGTCGCCGTTAACGTCGACCTTCTCTGAAATCGGAAAGGATACGCCATAGTTGATTGAGCAAAACGAGGCGATCTCGTCTGCTGTGCCGGGTTCCTGCTCTAAGAACTGATTGCATGGCACGCCGAGTACGCTGAAACCGCGGTCGGCCATATCAGTGTGAATCTTTTGCATTGCCTCGTATTGCGGTGTAAGGCCACACTTCGATGCCACATTGACGATCAGGGTTACCTTGCCCCTGACCGCATCAAGAGCATTGCCGGTGCCAGTTAATTGGCCAATCGTGTTTTCGTAAATCGACATTTGTTCCCTAATTTCGTCGTCGGTGAGTAATGCTTTCCCTTGCTAATGGTTAATCGTAACGGCAAGCCCCACACCTGCTACACAACATGTATGCCGCGAAGCACTTTTGACGAATCATATTTCAAGCGCTTCTACTCCAGCATCCCCGTGCACAGCCGCAAGAAAATTGAGACTCTGGCCACCGCGGTGCACAGTATGTGCGCCTGGTGGGACGTGAGCATTCGATCGGTGTTAGACGTCGGGGCGGGCCTTGGCTACTGGCGCGACTGGTACGCCAGCAATCACCCCAAGGTGAAGGTGCGCTCGATTGATGTCAGCGAACACGCCTGCAAGAAATATGGTCACGAGTTACAAGACATCAGTGCCTGGACGCCAACACGATCATTCGACCTCGTAATCTGCCAGAGCGTTTTGCAGTATTTGCCCAACAAACGAGCCTCCGCGGCAATCGACAACTTGGCGGTGGCAACAAGAACTGTCATGTACTTGGAGGTGCCGACGACGGCAGACCTAAAGCATGTGATTGACAAGCATTCCACCGACCTCGATATCTATTCACGCAGCGGCGACTGGTATCGAACTCGTCTCTTAAAGCACTTCGTGCACGCCGGCGCCGGCTTGTGGATCGCCAGGAGCAGCAATGTCCCGTTGTACGAGTTTGAGCACGCCAAATAGCGCGAGGTAATTACTTGCGGCGCGAAACTGCGGCCCACACCGTAGAGGTGCAGGCGGCGGCAGCAACCGCTTTAACCGCGTCGCCGATCAAGAACGGTGCGACTCCGAATGCGATTGCGTTTTTCTCGCCAGTCGCGACGGGAATGTTTAGCTTGTGCGCAAGCCAGCCAGCGCCGAATGTGTAGATAATCGCCGTGCCGAGCAACATTGCTGGCAGCGAAGTTGCAAAATTGCGATCGTGCTTGCGCTCAGCCAAGAACCCGATCGCGGCGGCGGCGGCGATGAAGCCAACGAGATATCCCATGGTCGTGCCGGTGCCGGCCTGCCAGCCGCTCGCACCGCCGGAATAAAAAGGCAGACCAATTAATCCACTCGCCCAGTAGATGAGTTGGCTCAGTGCGCCACGGCGAATGCCCAACACCGCGCCCGACAACAACACCGCGAATGTTTGGCCCGTGAGCGGTACTGGCGTAAAGCCGAGCGGAATCTCGATTTGCGCGCAAAGCGCAGTGAGCAACGCGAAGCCGACGACGAGCACGGCGTCTTGCAGGATCGCCCGCGAGCGATTTGCGGGGCGATAGAAGACGTCGGCTAAAACGGTCGAAGAGACGATTGACATTTGATTACCTCTGAATTGATTAGTAGTTGGCTAGACGGTGATGCGGAAACTTTTACGGAGTCGAAGTAGTTGTTACGACAGCCGGCGGCGCAGTCGCGATAGGCGACGTCAAAGGTTTACCAGCAATATCGGTGCCGAGCAGCACCAGCACACTTGCTTCACCGAGTTTGCCGGTTTCGGTCGGGATCGGCGTTGGCATTGGCGCCGTCGCGACCCCGCCCAGTTCGGCTGCAATCACCGCAGCCGCAGCTTCGCTACCAGCCAAGAAGTAGACAACAGTTGTTGTCTGCTTCGGAGTGATCTCGCTCGCGTTAATCGCCGGTTGCACAATAAATCCGCGACCCTGCAACTCAACTGTAAGTTGACCAGCACTGCCAGCAATCTTCGAGGCATTTGCGATCTGTACTTTAAAAGCCGTCGGGACAATTGGAACCGCTGTTGTTTCGACTGGGATTGCGGCATCTGGAATTGTCGTCTCGTCTACTACCTGATTTGGGACTCCACCAGATGAGGTCGAATCGCCCGAACGGATGTCTCGTAAAATGAAAAAACCCAGCAGCAATGCCGCAACGGCGACGATGATCGACAACGTTGAGTTCATGCTCGATGACGTTGATGGTGGCTGCCGACGGGGGCGTTGTTCTCTGCTCATCTAAATACCTTACCCCCACAGCCACTGGCAGTTCTAGCACCCAAAACACTCGTATATATGGAGCCGAGTCTCATAACCATGTGGCTGGGGCGGCGACTTACGCTCGGTTGTAGTGCGTTACCTCCATAAACTCATTCGTGTTCTGCGATTCTTTCAGCATCTCTTACACCTTCCAGATTTTCTGGGGACCTGGTGCTATACACGGCCCAATTCAGTTCATTCCGAGCAATTAGCGCTAGGTCTCGAAGAAGTTTCTTCTCCGGTTCGGTGAGGGTGCGAGGTTTAGAGTCGAAAATGCAGAACGAACCAATTGGTTGTCCGTTTTCAACCTCAAGCGGATAGCCGGCATAAAAGCGAATGTGTGGATCACCTGTCACCAAAGGATTGTTTTGAAACCGAGGATCCACTTGTGCGTCCGGAACAACCATGACGTCGTATTGGCGGATGGTGTGGTCGCAAAATGCGACGCTCCTAATCGTCTCCTCAACGGCTAAGCCAACCCGAGATTTGAACCACTGCCTGTCATTATCAATAAGGGATATCGCGCATGTTTCGACACCAAACGACTTTTGGGCCATACGTGTGATTATGTCGAGGCGATCTTCAGGCGCGGTATCCAAAACTTTCAAACTCTCGAGCGCTTGTTGCCGTGCGGCTTCGTTAATTGGCCGGGGCAGCGAAACTCGCGGCTCGGTTTCGAGTGAAAACTCTCGGCGTGCCGTCTTTTTAACCATTTGCCAACGATTCAAGTCTCCTTCTCGTATGTAACTGAGTTCGTCAACAAGAGCTTGAATCAACAATAATTCTCGCCCGGATTCGGCGATCTCATCGGTTGTCGAATGTCCTGCTATCTGAAGGTTTCTGGGCGAACCCGAATCGACCACACTGCATTCGATCCGATCTGGATAGGTATTAAGAGTGACTACGCACGAAGGGGCGACATCAAAATCTCCATGATTGAAGACATTAGAAACGAGTTCAATTAGGGCTGTCTCGAAACTGAAACGGTCTGCGGAATTTACATGAGGCGCCTCTACCCAGACTCTCTCGAGTTGAGAGTGAATGGCGTCAGATCGCTCCTTGGGCGAGGTAAGCGCAATCTCGCACTTGTGCACATGCTCGTCACTATCCGTCATGAGGTTCTCCGCAAAAGAGGACACTTATTTATGCAACCTTGTCGGCTGCGGGTAACGCTATCCCGATTTTGAATGGAATTAAAACTTTATGGAGCCGGGTCTCAGGATTGAACTGAGGACTTACGCATTACAAGTCCATTTGCGACTGAACCTGCGACGCTATGCGCGGCGGCAGCTAAACACGTTGAGAGTAAACGACCATGCTTAAAATAGTCGCCTCCAAGGATCATGATTATGGAGGCTGTTCTATTACTGCAGTTTTGAACGGGGTCGCCCGAGTTGGCAGTGGCCA
>JAYTUM010000088.1:0-2063 GCA_043744575.1 Acidimicrobiales bacterium
CGGTAACCGCTCGAACAATCAGAGTGGGTACCAGCGTCAGGGTCAGAACCCGCGTTACAACAACAGCAATAACAACAGTAACGACGAGGCCGACCGCAATCGTCGCCGCCGCCGCCGTCGTGGCAAAGGCCCGCGCGACGAGGGCCCGCAAGGCAACGATCGGTACGAGTCGTCTGATTCGCAGCCTCAGCCAGAGAGCAACGAGCCAATCAGTACCGAGCCAGTTGCAGTTACTGGATATTTGGATTTGCGTGACGAGGGCTACGGCTTCTTGCGCGTGAATGGTTATCTCTCAAGCAGTGACGACGCCTACGTGTCAGTTCGACTCACACGCCAGTACAACTTGCGCAAGGGCGACCAGGTTACCGGCATGGCCAAGCCAGCTGGACGCAACGAAAAGAATCCAGCGATGCTAGACGTCGCCACAATCAACGGCATCGACGTCGACAAGATGAAGGCGCGTCCTCGATTTGAAGATCTCACGCCGCTTTTCCCAGACTCGAAGCTGATGCTCGAGAATTCTGCCGACCCGAACAACATGACGGCGCGAATAATTGACTTGATCTCGCCGATCGGCAAGGGTCAGCGCGGCATCATCGTTTCACCGCCAAAGGCCGGCAAAACGACGGTTATGAAGACTATTGCGACTTCGATCGAGCGCAATCACCCCGAGGTCAAGCTCATCGTGTTGCTGATCGACGAGCGTCCAGAAGAAGTTACCGACATGCGGCGCACAGTCAAGGGAGAAGTTATCGCCTCGACGTTCGACAGGCCTTCAGAGGAGCACACTCAGATCGCCGAGTTGTGCATCGAGAAGGCCAAGCGCATGGTCGAAATGGGTCAAGACGTCGTCATTATTTTGGACGGCATCACTCGCTTGTCGCGCGCCTACAACTTGGCCGCGCCTGCAACTGGCCGAGTCATGTCGGGCGGTATCGACGCTGGCGCCTTGTACCCACCAAAAAAATTCTTCGGCGCGGCGCGCAACATTGAAGAAGGCGGCAGTCTCACGATTTTGGCCACCGCACTTGTCGAGACGAACAGCCGGATGGACGACGCAATTTTCGAAGAGTTCAAGGGCACCGGCAACATGGAGCTTCGCCTTGACCGCAAGGTAGCCGAGCGACGTATCTACCCGGCCATCGATGTCGATGCGTCAAGTACTCGTCACGAGGAGTTGCTGTTTGATCGCAAGCAATTGCAAATGGTCTGGAAGTTGCGCCGCGTACTCAGCGGTTTAGCCGCTGACGGCAACGCCGCACCTGGCCTTGAGTTGCTCATTGATCGTCTCAAGACCTTCAAGAACAACGACGAGTTTCTCACCGAAATCGCCAAACAACCTTCGGCGTAAGCCGAGGTGACGGCTGTGGCAAACGAGCACGACGCGCGCGTCGCATCGCTGCGACTGCGATCACTGGTCGCGACGGCCCCGGTTGTAACGGCCGCAGCAACAACTAGCGGAAAAAACAAGCTTGACACAGTTGATTTTGTCCTCGGCGCGTCTGGCATCGACGGTTCGGTCGGCTGGGTCTTGCTCACGCAGTCCGCCCAGACCGGGCTCGGCCCAGCATTGTTGTTGATGAACAAGAACAAGTTGCGCAGCGTCAATGTGATTGTCCACGACCCCGACGTGGCTGCCGTGCTGGCGAGGCGTGCAGAGCTGTTCGAACTAAATATTTCTGTTTGGTCTGTTCGCGACAACCAACTTGTTGTCGCTGCGCCGGCAATCGTTGGTGCGAATCTGACCGCGTCGAGCGAGCACCTCAAGTTCGCGCCAGTGATTGAGCGGTCGGGCGCGGACCTGATTTGCGAGTATGGAGTCTTATCGGGCGAGGTTTTGGGTCTCGAAGTCTGTCGCGTCGTTGACGACGTGGCGGATGCCGCTGGCAGTCGGGTCGCGCGCATCGAGATCGGCGTTGGCGCGCATGACCGCGAGATGTTTCAGATGATCAACGGCCGCCAGGCAACGCCCGAGTCTCTGGCTAAAGTCGTAAATGCCGTGCGCAGTCACCGGCAACCTGGCGCGCCAAGGCATCCGCTCAATCAACTGGGTGCAGAACGGT
>JAYTUM010000089.1:0-7882 GCA_043744575.1 Acidimicrobiales bacterium
AGTGCGGCGGCGGTAATCGTGCTGGTACCAACCTTCATACCCGACGACGCAAAGCGCTCTCCGTCGCCGGTGATCACGACCATGTCCGGGTGCGCTAGCGCGACATCGACGGCGTCTGTCCACGACTGCACGAACACGACCCGTGCGAGCAACACATCGAGCAGGCGGTTGATTTGCATCTCGTGCTCGCCCGATTTGGCGCGCACGCTGGGGCGCAGACTCACTCCATTATCGATCGTTGGCGCAGTCGGAACGCGCGTGATGGCATTCAGCGCCAGCACCGCGCCGATGTGCCGACCCTGGCGCAACTGCTGCAACGCGCGGCGGGCGGCATCGGCATCAGTTGTAACCATTGCCGCGAGAGATTCGCCGAGCGCGATCTGCACGGCCGAACGGCGTTCGCCGTCGATTTCTAAAAGATCGCCAAAAGTGCCGACACTGCCATCGAAACCGCGCAACACAGAACTGCCCGCGCGGGTGGTTTCGAGCGACGACTGCAGCGCCTGCACCCGCGCGCTGGCCAACAACGAATCAGACGACGCAGTGGCGTGCACGGCCAACGCCGCATCGAGGGCAGCCTCGGCGGCGATGCGGGATGTGTCGGCCGTGGTGAGTCGTTGCAACAGATCGATCTCGGCGCGCAACTCGCTGCCGACAACTGCGCGCAGGCGATCGATCTCTTCGTTTAACCCGCGCACGCGCCCGTTAAGTTCGGTGACCTTCTCGGTTGCGGTGCGCGCATCCTCGAGGCTGCCTATGCTGTCGGCGTCGCCAGACTTCGCGACTCTCTCGATTGCCGTGAGTTGTTCGATCACACTTTGCAGCTCGACCCTAAGATTTGCGGCGTCGGCCTCTAGCGCGGCAACGACGCCGGAGTCCATTAGTTGACCGCGGTCGCGCTCGACCGACCGCTTGCGCTCAGCCAACACTGCGAGCAGACCGCGGGCGCGGCCACGAAGTTGTTCGATGCGCACTAGTTCGTCGTTAACTCCCGAGTCACCGCGAGCAGAGAGCAGCGCCTCGTCGGCCATTACCGCCGTGTCGAGTGCCGACAGTCGAGCCCGCAATCCGCGTTCGGCCTGCTCGCCTTCGAGTTTGTCGGTGGCCAAGTTGCCGAGCCGCTTTTGAAAACTAGAAATCTCGCGACCCGCCAAGAACACTTGCAGGCTGCGCAGTTCGGCGATCAACGCGCCGTGTCGACGCGCCGAGTCGGCTTGGCGCTCGAGCGGCTTCAAGTTGCGTCGCACCTCGCGCAGCAAATCTTGCGCGCGCATGAGGTCGGCCTCTGTGCTATCTAGTCGGCGCTGCGCTTTCTCGCGGCGTTTGCGGTGCTTAAGCACGCCCGATGCTTCTTCGATAATTGCGCGGCGATCCTCTGGTCGCGCGTTAAGTACCGAGTCGATCTGGCCCTGGCTAACGATGACGTGTTGCTGACGGCCGACCCCCGCGTCCGACAAAAGTTCTTGTACGTCTAACAGGCGGCAGTCGACACCGTTGATCGCGTACGCGCTCTCTCCGCTGCGAAACAAAATTCGACTGACAGTGACTTCGGTGAACTCGATCGGCAGCAGGCCCGCTGAGTTGTCGATGGTCAACATGACCTCGGCGCGACCCAGGGCCGGTCGCTTGGCCGTACCAGCAAAAATTACATCGTCCATCTTTTGACTACGCACCGCCGACGGGGCCTGGGCGCCGAGCACCCAGGCGATGGCGTCGACCACATTGGACTTGCCCGAGCCGTTGGGGCCGACGACGACGGTTACACCAGGTTCGAGCTCCATCACCGTGGTATCGGCGAAGGACTTGAAGCCTTTGAGAGTTAGGGATTTGAGGAACACTTCAATCGGCGAGAATAGTTGAAATTACCCGCAGATGGCGCATCCTCGGCGCATCGCATTGTTTGCCGCGAGGTAGAAATTGCAGCCTTAGCGCTGGCAAATGCGGCAATAACAGGTGGTGCGGCCAGAGACCGAGGTCTGCGAAATGCGCGCCACACCGCAAGTCTGGCACTTCTCGCCGGCACGTCCGTAAACATGGTGCTGATCTTGAAAGCTGCCCGAATCGCCCTCGAGGTCAACGTATTGGGTGTCGGTCAGCGTGCTTCCGCCGGCCTTCACCGCGGCCAGCAGAACGCTGATTATCGCTCCGTGGAGGCGTGTCACCGTGGCGCGCGCGAGTTGAGCCGGAATTCGATCCGGCCGCAATTTGGCGAGGTGCAAGATCTCATCGGCGTAAATGTTGCCGATGCCCGCCACAACACTCTGGTCGAGCAGCACACTTTTTAGTTTGCCGCGCTTCGTGTGCAGGAGTTCAAACAGTATCTCGGGCGTGAACTCGTCTGTAATCGGGTCGACACCAAGGCGCGCCAATTCGGGCACAATTGCAGAAGCTTGCAACGGATCAAATACAACGACTTCGCCGAACGTGCGCGGGTCGACGAACCACAGCTCTTGCGGTTGTTGAGTGGTTGTGGCGGCTAGGTGCAAGACGACGTGCGTGTGTGGCGGCCTCGTCGCCCCACGCGGAGATACCAAAACCTGGCCGCTCATACGCAGGTGAATCATCATTGTCTCGCCCGAATCGAGTTCGCAGAGCAAATATTTTCCGCGTCGACCAGCACTCGTGACCACTACGCCCGAGAGTCCATCGATCAAAGCCTCGCGGCTGGTGCGCCGCACAGTGCGCAGCCGTCCGACCTCGACGCGTTCGATGCGCCTGCCGACAAGGTGCGCAGCCAGCCCGCGTCGAACGGTTTCGACCTCGGGTAGTTCTGGCACGCGGGTTACTTGTATTCGCTAGCGAGCAAGTCGCAGGCAATTTCTGCTGCAATTTGCTCGGCCGCCTTCTTCGAGCGTCCTTCGCCGGTACCAAGCTCGCGGCCGTTAACAACAACTGTGGCGACGAAAGCTTTGTCGTGGTCTGGGCCAGAATCTGAGATCAGGTAGTGCGGCGCGGCGTCGAAAAGTCGAGCAGTCATCTCTTGCAGGCGCGTCTTGGCGTCGAGGCGATCGATGTTCTCGACCGCGTCGTCGATGCTCGCGCTCATCATTGCGCCAACGACCTCGTAGGCGACGACGGCGCCGGCGTCTAAATAGACCGCGCCGATGATCGCCTCGAGTGCGTCAGACAGGATCGAGGTCTTGTGGCCACCGCCGCCAGCTAGTTCGCCGCGCCCGAGCAACATGCAGTCGCCCACGTCTAGGTCGTCGGCAACTTGGGCAAGCGCGGTCGCATTGACGACACTCTTGCGCAGATCAGTGAGCTTGCCCTCTGCCAAATCGGCGTGGCGCCGATAGACGATGTCCGCGACGACCCAACCGAGCACTGCGTCGCCGAGAAACTCGAGGCGCTCATTAGATTCGTTGCCCTCGTTCTCAGAGATCCAACTTCGGTGAATCACCGCGGCCTCGAGCAACGACTCGTCGGCGAAGGTATGCCCGAGTCGCGCCGACAATTCGCGCAATTTCTCGTTCATCGAACCTGGCTACCTAACTCTCTCTCATTGGGCGGCGATCGCCGCGGCGAGGCGCGCCACCATGTCGCACTCGACCATGTCCTTGGCAACCTTGACACCATTCAAAATTGCGCGGGCACTCGCCGAACCGTGCGAGATGATGCACACGCCATCGACGCCGAGCAAGATCGCGCCGCCCGTGGTATCGGGGTCGAACTTTGAATACAGGTCGAGCAGCGCGGGCATGATCGCGTCGGCGTGCTCTTTGTATTGTGGTGCGCCGATCGATTCGAACAATGCCTTGACGATCGCCCTCATCGAGCCCTCCAGCGTTTTGAGCGCGACATTACCTGTGAAGCCGTCGGTAACGACAACATCGACGGTCGTCGTCATGATGTCTCGTCCCTCAACATTGCCAATGAATTCGATACCCTTCGTTGCGCCGAGAAGTTCGTAGGCCTCTTTGCGCAGCGAGTCGCCCTTGCCTGGTTCTTCTCCGATCGAGAGCAGCCCGACCCGCGGCACATCGATGCCGTAACGGGCTTGCGCAAAAACCGAGCCCATCACCGCGAACTGCGTAAGCCACATCGCCTCGACTTCGGCGTTCGCGCCGGCGTCTAACAATACGGTCGGCGTCGAGCCGGGCACGGGTATCGGCGTGGCGATCGCGGGGCGCTTGACGCCCTTAATGCGGCCCATTCGCAACAGCGCCGACGCCATCGTCGCGCCAGTGTTGCCAGCCGAGATCATCGCGCTGGCCTTGCCGTCGCGAACTAGGTCGGCGGCAACCACGAGAGTTGAATCTTTCTTGGCGCGCACCGCGGCCGCTGGCTCTTCGTGCATGTCGATGAACTCTGTTGCAATATGCAAAGGCAAATCGCCGAGACCGTCGAGATCAGCAGGACCGACGAGAATGACAGGAATGCCCGCTGCGACAGCTTGGTGCGCGCCCGAAACTATTTCGGCCGGCGCCTTGTCGCCACCGAGGGCATCTATTGCAACCGGCAGCATTGCAATCGGCAGCATTGCAGTCGGCAGCATTGCAGTCGGCAATACAGTTGCGCTGTGGCTAACTAACTAACGTCGACGGCGACGCGACCCTTGTACCAACCGCATGCGGCGCACACCGTGTGGGGCAACTTGGTGCTTGCACAACGAGGGCACACGCTGCGCGACGGCGCACCGAGCTTCCAAGCGGCGGCCTGGTGGCTGTGGCCCTTCATTTTCGATTTCTTCTTCTTTGGAACTGGCATCGCGCGCTCGGCTTTCGGTACTGCGCCTGCCCCGTGGCAAGCATCAAATCAACGACTAGTGAGGCTACCGCAATCGGGGCGTCAATCCCCCAGCTGCGACTTGAGTTCGTCGAGCACCGCCCAGCGCTCATCGCCGACCGAATTTTGGCACGAACACGGGCTGGTGCGCAGGTCGTTTCCGCACTTCAAGCAAATACCGGGGCAATCGGCCTGACACAGCGGCCCATCGGGCAGGCTCAGCAACACCAATTCGCGCACCATCTGCTTGAGATCTAATTGCTCGCCCACAAGCGGGTACGCATCGGGGTTGACAATCACGCGCTGGAACAACTCGTCAACTTCGGCCACCGCAAAATCGGCGACGGGGCGAAGGCAACGGCGGCATGCAAGATGCCAACTGCTGGAAATCTTGCCCCGCAGGACAATGCCATCTTGAATGCTTTCAAGGTGTAGTTGCACCCCAACATCAGACGAGTCATCAATGCGGCTATCGGCGAAGGCGAAAACCTCAGCTTTCATTTCGATCTCGATGTCGCGCTCACTGCCTGGCCTGCGCAGCAGTTCGGCGATGTTGACGATGAGCGGTGAGGCCATGACGTTTTAGATTCTTCTGCGACTCGAATTCAACTGCTACAGGTAGTCAGTCGCATCTTTATCTTGATCGAAGAAGCCGTCGCTCGACCGCGGCAAGCCGCCGCTTTCGTCAGACAGCTCGTCGGCATTTTCGCCCTGGCTAATGATCGATAACCGCTGGCGACCTTGCGCCACCGTGCGAGTCAGGCGGTCGAGCAGGATTTCGAAACTTCCGAGACGGCGATCGAGAAAATCTTCCGTCTCGTTTTTCAGACGGCGCGAATCGGCCTCTGCCGATTCGAGCACTTGGCGCGCGCGGGTCTCCGCGGCGCGAACAACCTCGGTGCGTTGCACCATTCGTTCCGCCTGTACTCGAGCGGCCTCTACGATTTCGTCGGCCTCACGCTGAGTTTTTTGCATGAACTCATTGCGCTCCTTGAGCATCCATCGCGCCTGGCGAATTTCTTCAGGCAGGCAGGCGGCTGCGTCTTGCAACAACCCGACGACATAGTCGCGGTCTATGCGCGGCGTGCTCGACAGAGGCACGTTCGGCGCGGTCGCAATCTTGTCGATGACCTGGTTGAGCAGCGACTCAGTGTCGCCCAGCTCTATCGGGACCATCTCGTCGACGATGTCGGCGCCAATGTCGTCGTACTTGTCGCGATCGTTTCTGCCCATTACTTTGCTCCCTTACCTTGCTTGGCTTCTAAAGCTTTCAACACTGGTGTCGAAACCATTGGCGTGTTGATCGACCCCTGCGCGTTTGAGAATTGGCGCACATAGGTGCTGCTGATGAACGAATGCACAGGGCGGCAAAACAGCAAAACGGTCTCGATGCCGGTGGCGCCCTTGTTCGTCTGCGCCATTTGCTGCTCGACTTCGAAATCTGCTCCCGTGCGCGCGCTCTTGACGATCATGCTCGCGTTTACCAGTGCGGCCGCCGCCACAGTTAGGCCAGAAAACACGTCGACGCACACGCTCTTGCCCAGATGCTCGGTGCACTGGCGAATCAAATCGGCGCGCTCGTCAGGGGTGAACATGCCAGATGGCTTGGCCGGGTTGTGCATGACACCAATGACCAAGTCTCCAAGGAGTGCAACGGCCTGCTCGACGATGTCGAGGTGCCCCAAGTGAAAGGGGTCAAAACTGCCGGGGTAAAACGCGACGGCCATATCGCCCCTTACGCTATCCGCTGAATAAACGACACGTAGGCGCGCCCGTAACGCTTGGCGCGAACCACCTGCCAGCCGGCACATTGGGAAATTTCGGCTGCCAATTCGCGATTGCTCTCGGCGACAACGAGTGCGGAGCGCGCGCCATCTAGCAACTCGGGCCACTGCGCAAACTCATAGGGTGGGTCGGCCAAGATTAGTGTCGCCTCAGGCACGGTGCCGCCGTACACCAGCGCATCACCGCGAATCACCGTCGAACGACTAGCCAATCCGAGCGTCTCAATGTTCTCGCGCAACACCTCTAATGCCTCGCGATCGCGTTCGATGAACGTGCAGTGAGCCGCGCCGCGCGACAACGCCTCAATACCAAGCGCACCGCTTCCCGCGAACGCATCGACCACTCGCGCGCCAATCACCACATCAAGGCTGCCGAGCGCATTGAAGGTTGCCTCGCGCGCCTTGTCGGTCGTCGGCCTGGTTTTCTTGCCATCGGGAGCGCTGATTCGACGCCCGCGTAACTCGCCCGCCACAACTCGCATGCACTCACGCTATTGGGCGCAACTCGCACATAAATTAATGGTTGAATGAAAGCGTGAGCGACTCGGACGACCAATCTGGATTTAGCACTGCCGAGCCGCCGTCAGAGACCATTATCTGCGTAGATTGCGGCGGAACGTGCCATCTGCTTACACCCCCGCGCGAGGACGGTCAATGGCTGGCGGGGGATGTCGTTGCTTACCGCTGCCGCGACTGCCGCGATCGTTGGGATATCGAATTGCCGCCAGTGGGCGAATAGAGAGCCGAGTACTTGCGATTGCTGCTCTGGTCACAATTAATTCTTAAACAGGAACTCTTCATCCTGCGGGCTCAGCAGCAAATCGAGTTCGTCGCGCAGCGGCGCGTTGTCTGAAAGCGTCGGGTCGGCATCGATGATCTCGAATGCCGAGGCACGGGCCATGTCGATGAGGTCGCGGTCGCGCCGCAGCGAAGCGAGTTTTAGATCGCTGCGACCCTTTTGCATCGAGTTCATCAAGGTGCCCTCTCCGCGCAGTTCGAGGTCGACCTCTGCGAGGTAAAAGCCGTCGGTCGATTCGACGAGCGCGTCGACCCGCGGAGACGAAATTTCTGGGTCCTTGGTTTGCAGCCAACACCTAGAGGCGATCTTACCGCGGCCGACGCGACCGCGAAGTTGGTGCAATTGAGCGATGCCGAAGCGGTCGGCATCGAGCACGACCATTACGGTGGCGTTGGGAACATCTACGCCGACCTCGATCACGGTCGTGGCCACGAGCACGTCAGTCTTGCGTTCGCGGAATTTCGTCATTACCTCCGCCTTTTCTGGCGAGGTCATTCGCCCGTGCAACAAACCAAGGCGCAGGCCCTTAAGTTCCAAAAGTTTCAGTTGCTCATAAATGTCTTGCGCGGCGGCG
>JAYTUM010000090.1:0-7837 GCA_043744575.1 Acidimicrobiales bacterium
TTAATCATGGCGGAGAAGGTGGGATTTGAACCCACGGTCCGGTTTACCCGGACAACGCCTTAGCAGGGCGCCCCATTCGGCCTCTCTGGCACCTCTCCAATAATTAGAATGCTGAATGAGGTGCTGAGTGTACTGGCGGAACGGGAGGGATTCGAACCCCCGGGCCTTTTGAGCCGTCCGCTTTCAAGGCGGATGCGTTTGTCCACTCTGCCACCGTTCCGTTGAGAAACGCTAGCGGGCAATACGCATTCTCAGCGCCGTGACCCAATCGTCGGCCTCGCGCCAACGGGAGTCTGCGTGTTCGCGCGCCGAATGCGCGTGCGCTCCCGCCGCGGGATAACTGCCCATGAATTTTACTGAACCCTGCTTGGCGTGCAGATCGCGTAACACGTCGGCCATCAGTTCATCCTCAATGTGGCCATCAGCGTAAATGATGAAGCAATAATCGCCGAGCCCGCCTTGCTTGGTCGGGCGCGAAAGTAATTGCGACAAGTTGATTCGCCGCGCCGCGAACTCTTGCAGAATTGAAATCAAACTTCCTGGCTCGTCGGCGCGCTGAAACACGACTAGAGCGGTTTTGTCGTGACCAGTTCGCGCTGGGATAATTGACTTGGCGACGACAACAAATCGGGTTTGGTTGCCTACGTGATCGGCGATGTCTGATGCGATTACATCGAGCCCATACAAAGGCGCTGCGTTACGTGGAGCGACCGCGGCGAAACCAGGTTGAGTTTCTTCGCCGACCAGCCGTGCGGCTTCGGCCGTCGAATGTGCGGCGCGAACGTCAGCGGCGCCAAGGCTGTTGCGAATGTAACTGTGACACTGCGCCGTGGCAACTGGTATCGACAGCAATACCCGAACATCGGCAAGTTTCGTGCCGGGCTTAGCCAAGATGCAGTGCTCGATGTCTAAAACCACCTCGCGCTGAATTAACAAGTCGTGATCGAACACAAGAGCATCTTGGGTGAAGTTGACGGTTCCCTCGATCGAGTTCTCAATCGGCACAAACCCAAGATCAACTTCGCCGGACTGTGCGGCATCTAAAACATCTGGCACGGTACGAAACGCTAAATGTGTGCTCCCAGCCAGATCTACCTGTGTCAGCAGCGCCTGTTCGGTGAAAGTACCCGCTGGTCCGAAATAACCGATCTTTTGTTTGGATTTCGACACGCCGTCTAGGCTAGGCGTGTTGTGTTGTCGGAATCGCTTCATTTATTCGCAGCACTTATTTAAATGCCTTGCTCGCCACTAACCTAAAGCCCATGTTTGAGTATGTGGCATTTAATCCTTACAACTCCAGCCCCGAGGCCCTCGCTGCAGAGCTGACAAAGAAATCTGCTGAGGGTTGGGAGGTAGTTGACATTCTGCCGACCTTCGACGGTCGTTACTGCGCGTTCTTGCGCCGTCCGACAACTGCTACTGCAAGCGCTGCCGCAACGACCACGACCATGACCACGACTGCATCGGCTTCGCCAAGCGCGCCAGTGCCAGCGGGCTGGTACGCAGACCCTTCGGGTCGTTTTGAGTTGCGTTACTGGAACGGCACCGAGTGGACCGAACACGTCGCCCGCTCCGGCCAGCAGTTCACAGACCCACCGGTTGCCTAAATCTCGATGAGGGCAACCTCGCTCGGTCACGCGGGCATTTTGGTGCGCACGCGCCAAGTAACAATCGTCTGCGACCCGTGGTTTGAGCCTGCTTTTTTCGGCTCGTGGTTTCCATTCCCGCGCAACGACCAGTTGAGCGGCGAACTTCTCAACGAGCTTGAGCGACCCTCTTACCTATATATCTCTCACCAGCACGGCGACCATCTCGACGAAACATGGCTCGCGCGACATGTCGACAAGAACACGCCGGTGTTGTTACCTGATTTCGCAACCCGCGAACTCGAGCGACAGCTGAGCCGACTTGGTTTCACCCAGTTCATTCGCACACGCAACGGCGAAATTACAGACCTCGGCGATGGATTATCCGTTTCGATACACGTCGAGTCGGCGATTGCTGATGGCCCTGGCGGCGACTCGGCGATCATGATCAGCGACGGCCAGTCTCGACTCGTCAATCAAAATGACTGCCGTCTCGGTGACATCGCCAAAATTCTCGAGGGCGGCGCGATCGACATGCACTGGCTGCAATTCAGCGGGGCAATTTGGTTCCCAATGGTCTACGAAGACAGCGAAGAAAATAAGCGCGTTCTCGCCGCGGCAAAGGTCGAGAGCCAGTTCAGCCGCGCGATTCATTACGTAAATGCGCTCGGCGCCCGCGTCGTTGTGCCGTCGGCCGGTCCGCCATGCTTTTTAGACGACGATTTGTTTCACCTCAACGTAATCAATGGCGACGAGATTTCGATTTTCCCCGATCAGACCGAATTCATTTCGCGCCTGCGCGCTGTCGGCAACACCAGCGCGACAATTAACATCCCTGGCTCGACGATTGAAGTAACTCCAGGCAACATCTCCGTCACCCACCCGCTCAACGACATGAAGGTAACGGAGCCGTTCGAGAATAAGGCCGAATACTTGCGCCACTACCAAGCCGACTGGGCGCCATGGTTGACGAAGCACAAAGCCTCGTGGCCGACAGCTAAGACCGATCTAGTTTCCACGATACGGGACTGGTGGCAGCCGCTGCTATCGATAGCGCCGACTCTGCGCGCCGCGATTGGCGCCGGATGTGTGCTCGATCTCGGTGACATCCAAATTCATATCGACTTCGCCAATGGGACAATTAGCCAACATACCGGTCAGCCGTTTGGCTTTCAGTTCAAGATCGCGCGACCGCTCGTCGAGGCTGTAGTCGCCAAGCATGCAATCGACTGGTCGAACGCGTTGTTCTTATCGTGTCGCTTCAGCGCCTGGCGCGAGGGCGGCTACAACGAATACTTGTACAACTTTTTTAAGTCGCTCTCGGTCGAGCGTATGCGCCGCGCCGAGGCCGAAGCGGCGCGCAGATTATTGCCGCAGGCAGAGAGCTCTGAAGAAATTGAACTCGGTGATTACATCATGCAAAGGAAATGTCCGCACCGCGATGCCGACCTTTCGCAGTTCGGAGAGATTGACGGCGATCAACTGGTGTGCACTTTGCACGGCTGGCGCTTCAACCTCGCCGACGGCACTTGCCTAAACGCGCAAGATCGTCACCTGCGGGTGCGCCGAAAGACGTAGGCGAACGAATACTCGCCCGAGGGCAACTCGTATTCGGGTAACATATCAGGGCCGCAACTAGCAGTGCCGACGCCGCAGTGTGCCGCGTCGATGTGCACAACCAAGCCGGCCGTTGACTTGAGTTCTGTCGAGTCACGCGCCGCGAACAACTGCTCAGTCGTATGGTGTGTCGCCGAAAAACTCATCTGCGCAGGGTGTTCGATGTCAATGCGCAGCACATCCGTCTCCGACGCCACGAATTCGATCCACGAGCACTGCGTGCGCAGACCGAACTCTTGCGGCACCAAATAGGGCATCTCATCGGGACACGACTCCCACACCGCGCGCATCGCAGATGCGCTGCGGTCTGAATAGTTTTCGTGCGGTCCCGCCCCGAAGTAGCGCAGGTGTTTGTAGCGAGACGGCAGTTCGAAGCGCACGCCGACTCGGGCGAGCCCCGCCAGAGACGGTGGTACGACAACCCTGTGGGCGTAACTGACTGAACCGTCGCTGTTGACGAGGCGTTGAAAGACATGATCGACAAGCGAGTTCGGGTCCCGTGTAGCGTCCGCTACTCCAGACTTTTGCCACGCGTCAAGCCGCTTGCCGCCGACAGGAATTCGCTTGGCAAGTTCGGGCATCAACTTGAAACCATCGTTGTCAATCGCAGCGCGAAACAATTGCAACTTCACAGCAGAACTTAAGACATCGTCGGCGACCCGCGAGCTGACTTTGCGCGTAGGCACGAGACGGTTGTCGTCTCCGTTCGCAATCGTCACCTGATCCCACGCCACTAGGTGACCGCGCTTGGCCCAATTCGTGTCAGTGCCCAGCGACCAGCGAAAAATTAGCGACGTTTCACCGAAAGCCTCGAGCGCGCTCACCACACTCGACGAGAGTTTGACCTTTAATTCGCTCCCGGCGACCACATCAGGAGCGAACCGCTCGCTGTGCGTCTCGATGCCATTGACTAATACGGCGACCGTGCCGATCAGCCACGATACGCCACGAAATGACTGTCGATTTTTAACCAGCACCGCAAACTGCGAGTTGGCGGCTCGCACCGCGACGGGTCGATGCACCCATGCGACCTCACGCAACGCCGGGTGCGGCTGCAGGTCTGACGACATCAACCCGTCGGCGATAAAGTTGCCGTCGTTTGGCACGTCACCAAATTGTCCGCCGTAGGCGAAACGCTCAACTTGTCGCTTGCCTTGGCGCACCTTTTGACGCAGCCCGTGATCCTTCCACTCCCAAATGAAGCCGCCACCGAGCAGTGGCTCACTATCTATTGCATCCCAGTAATCGGCGAGCGAGCCGTTCGAGTTGCCCATCGCGTGGCTGTACTCGCACATTATCAACGGTCTGTCAGCGCCGCTGCGCGCGTAATCGAGAATCTTGTCGATGCTTGCGTACATCGGGCAAACTACGTCTGTCGCCATGCGGCCGCCGTCGGCCCAGCCAGCGTGAAATACGGCGCCTTCATAGTGCAGTGGTCTAGATGGGTCGCTGGTGCGAATCCAAGTTGCCAGCGCGTCGTGGTTGACGCCGTAGCCAGACTCGTTTCCAAGCGACCACATAATCACGCTCGGGTGGTTGCGATCGCGTTGCACCATCCTCGAACCTCGAGACATCCACGCCCCGAGATACCGCGGATCATTGCACAGCGAAGTGTTGTAGGCGTGCGCTTCGATGTTGGCCTCAGCCACGACATACATGCCGATCTCGTCGCAGAGTTCAAGAAACCCCGGGTCGTTTGGGTAATGCGCAGTGCGCACGGAGTTGATGTTGTGGCGCTTCATCTCAGCGAGGTCTTGACGCATGTCATCGCGGGTTACCGCTTTGCCGCGATCGGGGTGGTGGTCGTGACGGTTGACGCCGAAGACCGTTACAGCCTTTCCGTTGATGCGCAAAGCCCTGTCGCTGATTTCAATGCGACGAAAGCCGATTACCTGAGTGACAATTTGCTTGCCGCCACTCATTTGGGCAACAAATAGATAGCGATTTGGCGCTTCTGCCGACCATGGCCTGGCCTTCTTGACATCGAGCAAAAATTCGACCTTGTGGCCAGTGAACAAATACGGCGAGTCGAAATTAGTAGGAACTCTTTGTTTCGCGATTCGCGAAACTCGCTTACCCTTCATGTCTTCAACCCAGGCCTCGATTTGCAAGCCGTCCTGCGGCATCTTGGTCGTGAACCCAGCCTCGACCGCGACACGCGCCGTTCCGACACCTGTGGTCGATTCGTAGTCGGCAATGCAAGAAACGTTGGCGATACGCGTAAGTGCTCGCGAGCGCAACGACACGCTGCGGTGCAGGCCGGCCATCCACCACTGGTCCTGGTCTTCGACATAACTGTGGGCGCTGTAGCGAACGACGACGATCGCCAGCCTGTTGGCGCCGCTAGTCATATAACTACTGATGTCATATTCGCTAGCCAGGCGATTGTCAGTGCCGTAACCAACGAACTCGCCGTTGACATAAACAAAGTGCGCGCTATCTGCGGCGCCAACATGCAGCACGGTTTGGCGTTGCCTCCAGCTTTGCGGAACTCGAAAAGTTGTGCGGTACACGCCGGTCGGGTTGCGGTCAGGTAGTGCCGGCGGCGGGCCATCGAACGGCATCTGCACATTGGTGTAGTGCGGTAGGTCTCCAACATCTTGCAGCGTCCAGTTGCCCGGCACCTGGATCTTCTTCCACTTTGCGGCGGCGGTGCTGCCCGTAATGTGCGTGGACTTCACTAAATCCGGCGAAGAACACAGGGCGAACTTCCATAACCCATCGAGACTGATCGCGTGCGGCGAGACCGCCCCCTTACGCGCCTGCGCCAAAGTTGGATGCGCCGTTAACGGCACGCGCATTGCCAGGCGATTAACTTCGATTACATTCGGGTCGCGCCAAAAATGAGGCAGCCACGCACTTTTTATTCGTGCACCCATACCGTTGTTCCACGCGGCAGCAGATCGAGATCCCAGATCATGTCCATCGCGGCCACGCTCACGCGCACGCAGCCGTGCGACGAGGGGTAGGCGGGCACACTGTAAGAACCGTGCACGGCGATGCCTCCATTAAAATACTTGGGCCGATAGATCTGGCCGAGGTCGCCTATCCACCAACCGTTTGCGCGCTCGCGGTCAATTTTGAATTCGCCGACCGGAGTTATAGCTTTGCCAGTGATCATCACGCCCGGCGAGTTGCTGTCTGGTTCGGTGTACTCGCGGTCGTCTCCAGCCGACGCGTTGAGGATGAATACGGTCTCGCCCTCGCGCACTAAGAACAGCAGTTGTCGCTTCTTGTCGAACTCGGCGAGGCTTCTCTTATTCGGTGTCGCCTGAGGGCGCAATGTCAACTTGTCTAGCAGCCACGCCGTGGCTTCGTTGGTAGTCCCCGTCGGATTCAACTGATAGTACTTTTGAAATGCCATCACCGCCTGGCGAGTGGTGTTTTCGTAGGTGCCGTCCACGCTCGCCAACCAAAACCCGAGATCGATAAGTTTTTGCTGCACAGCCTTGGTGCTCAAGCCGCTGCGCTGACCGACTGCCGAGATGCCGGCCTCGACGACTGTCGTGGTCGTCGCGGAAGCTTGCGCTACTACTATCGTTTCAATCACGGGTTGGGCTTGCGACCATTGACCGCAGCCAGAGACAAAAAATCCCGCTAGTACGAATGCACTGCATCGAACCGCGCTAGAAATTCTCATCATCTCAGGCTAAGTGGCAATTCGCACCAAATTGTCAGGCTGTACTTGACGCCGCTCGTGATCTTGCTACTACGGTGCGGGTGCGTGACGAGGCTCGGCCAAGCAACTAGCGAACCAACTGCAACGCTCGCATTGCTGACACCCTGCTGCGGAAACTCGAGCTCGGCGCCCGTGTAACCGTCGTTGAGTTTTACGCTGGCCGAAACCTGGGCGACATCGTGGTGTAGGCGCAACTCTTCTTGCCGCCCGACCTCGTACTTGATGATAAAGGCGTCGGTGATGCCGTGGTAGTCAATCAACGGCCAGTGTCGTTGCAGTTGAGGCCAGATGCGCGCGCCGATGTCATGTTGCACCGAGTCAAACAATTTCGGGCTAATGGCCGCCAGAGATATTTCGGTGCCGGGAACCGGATCGTCCAGGTGGGCGCCGAAACCGCCGACCGCTTCCGCGGCCCTGATTAACGCGTTGCAAAACTCTTGAGTCCAAAACGGGTAGACAAACATTTGCTCGCCGAGTAGCGAACCCCCTGGGCGTTCGTCCACAGCATCGACATACCCCAGCACACGCTGCAGGTCGTCCGGGTTTTTATTCATCACTACCATCGTGACACGCCGGCACGCAGTTACGGGCGCACTTCCAATTACGTGACTGGCAGTAGGCTAAATACTTATGCGCAATGAAAAATTTGGCGTTCCCGAGATTGACCTAATCGCAATCCGCGACGCTCTAAAACTGCGCTGGTGGATAGTACCTGTGGTGATGCTCGTCGCCGTCGGCTTCCTGTTCGCAAACGAATCGGATCTGGCTACCGAGCCTGGTTATATTGCCATTTCGCGTACCTACGAAGCCCGCGATGAAGCTGCTGTCTTGACCGTCGCCGGAATCGATCCAGGATCAATTATCCCGTACCCGAGCTTCGATAATCAATTGGAAATCTTGAGGTCAGACGAGACGAAGGCGAAAATATCAGCCAAGATTAATTCGGATACGGCGG
>JAYTUM010000091.1:0-7828 GCA_043744575.1 Acidimicrobiales bacterium
CTTGTAACGGGGCTGACACCGTATGTCGATTTGTGGCTATGTGAGACGCAGAGTTCGATCCAGGAAGCACTGTCGGCAATCGAATCTGTGCTCGCTACAGATCAGCCTGTGTGGGTCTCGTTCACGCTCCGCGACACAGAAGAGAGCGACATAGCCCGCGATGGATCCAAACCTAATACGCAAATGCCGCGACTGCGTTCTGGCGAGTCAGTTCGCGACGCGGTGACCGCGGTCGTCGAGGCAGGGGCCGACGCCGTGCTGTTCAATTGCAGCCAGCCGGAATACATGAGCGCCGCCATAGAAGTAGCGCAATCGGTTCTTGGCGACGATTTGATTGCCATCGGCGCATATGGCAATGCCTTCCCGCCGCAACGCACAGATGCCGCCGCCAACGAAGATCTTCTGACGCTGCGCGCCGACCTCACCCCCAGCGGGTACCTGGCCTTGGCCAAGCAGTGGCTCGACCGCGGCGCAACGATCGTCGGCGGCTGTTGCGGAATCGGACCAGACCATATTGGCGCGATCGCGCACGAGTGCAAGACTGCAGAGCATGGATGATCCGCTAACACTTAGTGGTCTGCGGGCGCTGGTAACGGGTGGCGGCTCAGGCATTGGCCGCGCAATCGCCGACGAACTGCAGAGAGCTGGCGCGAGCGTGATGACGTGTGATGCCAACCCCGCGACCAATCCAGATGTCGTCGCCGATGTCAGCGATACCGCCGATGTCGACAAGATTTTTGCCCAGGTTGCCAAACAACTCGGCGGCCTCGACCTGCTCGTTAACAATGTCGGCGTGGCGGGACCGACCGCCGCCGTGCAAGAAATGGATCCAGACGAGTTTGACCGCTGCGTGCGTATTAACCTCGGCTCGGCGTTCAGGTGCACTCGCCTGGCCGTGCCAATGTTGCGCGAACGTAGGGGCTCGATCGTCAATATCTCGTCTACGGCCGGCCTCTTTGGTTACCCGTTGCGGTCGCCATATGTCGCTGCCAAGTGGGGTGTGATCGGCATGACTAAGACTTGGGCGATGGAGTTGGGCGCCCAAGGCATTCGCGTGAATGCGATTTGCCCAGGCTCTGTCGGCGGGGGCCGCATGGATGGCGTTATCGAGCGCGAAGCAGCGGCACTTGGCTTAAATCAAGAGGTACTACGCCGCGGATACGAACGACAGGTTTCGATGGGCTCGTTTATCGATGCGTCAGACATCGGCAAGACTGTCGTGTACTTGGCCTCGCAATCTGCCCGCTTCGTCTCGGGGCAAGTTCTAAGTGTCGACGGCAACACCGAGACTCTTCGCGCGACTTTTTAGGCCGATGACGCCGATCACGGCCGCGACAGCACCGAGGGCCACGAGCATAAACGACCATCGCAGCAGTCGGTCAGTCATAAACGATACCAACGCCTCGGTAATGCGACCGCTGCCGTCGTCGCCGAATGAAGCGCTTCTGGCCAGGTAAGCCAACGCGACAAGGCCGACGCCGCCGACTGCAAGACGAATGCCAAATCGGCGAAGTCGGATCCATCTAGTCGCGACACTCACGAACCATGAAAGTGACGAAAGAGCGATACCAACTACCAAAAGCGCCGCGGTCGCAATGAGAGACCAGGCGCGAATGCGGGAGTAGTCGGGACTACCCGCATCGCGAGAGATCTCGATCGGGTTCACCTGAGGCGACAAGCCTTGCGGAATAAATGGGTCGGCTGTTCGGATTGCTGTAAGGGCCGCATCGGCGAACATTTGAATATCGACAGAGGTACTCGGCTTGCCGTCGACCAAAATACCATATACGGTTTCGGCGGCATCACCGGCAACATTACGTAGTTTGCTTTCACTAAGACTCACCGCCACGGCATCGACGACCTTGCTGCGTGCCACGAAGATTATAATTTTGACGCCGTTGTCTCCGCCCTCCTGCAACTTGTCGACGAGCTCCTCGGCGACCGCACGGCGAACGTCGCCGCTCGCCAAGGCCGAACGCATAGTTGACGAGGCCAAAGCACTCGAACCGACGAAACTCAAAACCAACAAACCCAACACACCAACTATTAAGGTGAATACGCCTAGGGCACCGACAACGCTGGCGGCGATTCGCCTACCGCGGCGCGACGGAATTTTTGTATTTTGCTCAAGATCGTCATTCATTTCATTGTCCCCAACCATCGCCCCGAGATGTCACCCAAGCAGCTAACTATGCCATTGTATTGCTATGGCTAAAGCATCTCAAAAGTTCGCCGCTATCGGTATTGCCGTTGTTTTCATCGGCGGAGGACTTGTCCCGTTGGCACTGCAGACTAACGACGGTAGCGGAAAGTCTTCAAACACTTTGACTCCAGAACAGGAGATCACACACGGTCACGGATTAGCCGTTGATGTGCAAGATCCGATCAAACTCTATATCGCCACTCACCGCGGTCTATTGGTTCTCATCAATGACAAGGACCTCTATCGCGTTGGCGCTAGCGATGACGACCTAATGGGATTCTCACCAGACCCAACCGACGCAAAAGTTCTGTTTTCGAGCGGTCATCCCAGCACTGGCGGTAATCTCGGCTTCCAGAAGTCTGAAGACGGCGGGTTTACGTGGAATAATGTATCGGACGGAGCGGACGGCCCAGTTGATTTCCACACAATGGCGATCAGTCGCGTAAATCCAAATCTCATCTATGGGTCGTATCAAGGCAGCCTCCAACGCAGCACCGATCAGGGCAAAAATTGGGAGATTGTAAATAGTGATCTACGGCCAATTTACTTAACGGCTGATTCAAGGGATGAAAATGTGGTGTATGCCGCCACGACAGACGGACAAGGGCTGTTGGTAAGCAGAGACCAGGGCGCTACCTGGACACCACTCTCACCAGAGTTACAAGGTGGATTCGTGTCTGCGGTTGCAATTCATCCCCAGGATTCGAAAATTCTCTTAACCTTCAGCGAGAAACTCAAAGGCCTCGGGAAGAGCACGGACTCGGGCACAACATGGACGAAATTAAACGAAGGATTCAGCGGAGAGATCGTTTTGTTTGTTGCCTTTAGCGTGATTAATCCGAGTGTCGTCTATGCACTCACTGAAGGAAACAAGCTCTACAAGAGCACGGATGTGGGCGAAACGTGGGCGAAAATTCGTTAGTTCCTATCGGCGCCGCCAGCCAGGACCGGTTTCAGTGTCGAGCGCTCCGCTCGTGGCAACCTGAGGCGCTTGAGCATCATTGCGTTGACGGCGACGATGATGCTTGAACCCGACATCGATAGCGCGGCGATCTCTGGCCTCAGCACGAGTCCGAACGCCGGCTCGAACACGCCTGCGGCGATGGGCAGGGCAATTACGTTGTAGCCAACCGCCCAGCCCAGGTTCTGTCGCATCTTGCGAAGCGTCCCGCGTCCAATCATTAATGCCACGGGCACATCGAGCGGGTCTGACCGCATCAGAACCAGATCCGCAGTATCGATTGCAACATCCGTGCCCGCACCAATGGCGATGCCGATGTCGGCTTGGGCGAGCGCAGGGGCATCGTTTACACCGTCGCCGACCATCGCAACTTTGCGACCCTGGGCCTGGAGTTCGGCGATTTTGACCGACTTGTCGCCGGGCAGAACCTCGGCGATCACCGTGTCGACACCGAGGATTCCCGCGATCCGCTTGGCGGTCGCCTCGTTGTCTCCCGTAAGCATTACCACTTCGATTCCGAGCTCCTTTAGCGCGGCCACCGCCGCGGCCGCAGATTCGCGGGGGGCGTCGGCCATAGCGATAAGCCCAACTGCTCTTCCGTCAATTGCAACGATCACGGCTGTGCGGCCAGTTTCTGAAAGGTCTTGGCGCCTTTGTGCCAATGACTCGATGCTGATGCCCTCGCGCTCCATCAACTTGCTGTTTCCGACCGCGACTCGACGGCCACTAACGGAGGCAATGGCCCCGTGCCCGGGCACGCTGTCGAAGTTCTCGGCCTTAAGCACTTGCGCCCCGCGTTCAATCGACATCGCCACAATCGCGCGCGCCAGCGGATGTTCGGACTCCCGCTCGACGGCGGCCACTAGAGCAAGCATCTCGGTCGCATCAATGCCGTCGGCAACGACATCGGTAACTTCGGGCTCGCCCTTGGTAAGCGTTCCAGTCTTGTCCATAACGACGGTGTCGATGCGCGCCGCAGTTTCTAGGGCGATGGCGTTTTTGAACAACACTCCCC
Source organism: Acidimicrobiales bacterium (assembly GCA_043744575.1). Taxonomy (GTDB): domain Bacteria; phylum Actinomycetota; class Acidimicrobiia; order Acidimicrobiales; family Ilumatobacteraceae; genus UBA3006. Next base: position 4,180 of record JAYTUM010000091.1, read on the forward strand.
GCTGGGCGCCCAGGCCGCTGCCGACCATGATCGCCGTCGGAGTCGCCAGCCCCAGCGCGTCCGGGCACGTGATCACCACCACGGTGATGGCGAACAACATCGCTTCCGACGCCGTGCGCCCCGCAACGAAATACCAAACAACAAATGTTGCGGCGCCGCCGACTAGGGCGACGAACACGAGCCAAAATGCGGCTCGGTCAGCGAGTCGCTGGCCGGGGGCCTTCGAGTTTTGCGCCTCCTGCACTAACTTGACAATCTGCGCCAGCGCCGTATCGGACCCAATCTTGGTGGCACGAACCCGCAGGGTTCCGGTCGTGTTAATGGTCGCGCCGATGACTTGGTCGCCTATGGCCTTGTGCACGGGAAGGCTCTCGCCCGTCACCATCGATTCGTCAATCTCGCTGTCGCCGTCTTCCACAGTTCCGTCGACGGGGACTTTGGCTCCTGGTCGAATGAGTAGGAGGTCGCCAACTATAACTTCCGAGGTAGAAATCTCTATCGGTTCGCCGTCGCGAATTACAAGCGTCCTTGGCGGAGCAAGATTGAGTAGAGATCTAATGGCCTCGTTTGCACCTCCGCGCGCGCGCATCTCGAACCAGTGGCCGAGCAACACGAATGTAGATAGCACAGCGGCCGCCTCAAAGAAAACCTCGCCGCCGCCGAAAAGCGTTACGCCGACCGAATACAGCCACCCGGCGCCGACAGCCACGGCGACGAGAACCATCATGTCCAACGTTCGCGCCCGCAGAGCCCTATACGCTCCGTCGAAGAAAATCCAAGCCGACCAAAAAATAACCGGCAGGCTAAGGATTAATTGAAATACTTCGTCGCTGAACCCGAACGGAGCCGCGGCGCTAAATTTAATAACATCGCGGCCGATCGGTGACCACAGCAGAATCGGAATAGATAAGAGCGCGGCGACCATGAATCGTCGACGCATGTCGGCGACCATCGCATCCATCGACATTCCCGCGTGGCCCCCGTGCCCCATCGCAACATGAGGCGACGAAGTAGGCGTTGCATGCGAACTTTGACTCGCGTGTTGACTGTGCTCGTCCATTTTGCCCTATCCGGGATGTACCCCGTGTCGTTTAAAAACCGTGTCCCTGTCCACCGGATCGGCATGCGCGAAGCGGCTGATCAACTCGCGTCGCAAGTCTTCAAACCGAACGACCGCATCGATCACTAACTCGCTGGCCAAGTGCGACAACTCCACGTCCTTCTCATATTCGCGCCGCTTGTCGTCAATAAACTTCGCGCGCTGCGCAGGGTCGCTAATCTCGGCGATGCGATTCGCGTAGACGGCATTGATTGCCGCTTCTGGCCCCATCACGGCGATCTTGGCGGTCGGTAGGGCCAGCGTGGCGATCGGGTCAAACGCCGGCCCGCACATCGCATAAAGCCCCGCGCCGTAGGCCTTGCGCACCACGACGCAAATTTTGGGAACAGTTGCTTCGGTTATCGCCGTGATCATCTTTGCTCCATGTCTAATGATGCCCTGTCGCTCGACCTGAGTTCCGATCATGAACCCCGGTACGTCGGCGAGAAAGACGAGCGGGATGTTGAACGCATCGCAAAGCCACACGAATCGCGATGCCTTGTCGGCGGAGTCAATGAACAACACGCCACCCTTTTGTAGCGGATTGCTGGCAACCACTCCGACCGTGTTGCCGTCAAGGCGGGCAAACCCAGTAATTAATTCAGTCGCCCAATCGGGCTTTATCTCGAACAGCGAGTCTCCGTCAACGAGTGCGTCGATGAACTCGTGCATGTCGTAGCCAGCCGCCTCGGTGTCGGGCAGAATGTCGCGTCGCAGTTCTCTTGGCGGGGGCGTCGGCTGGTAACGAGGTGGCGTCTCGCGCCAATTCAGGGGCATGTAAGAGAAATACAATTTGGCGTTGTCGATTGCATCCGCATCGTCATCCACAAGGTTGTCCGCGCAACCGGAGATCGAAGTGTGCATCTTCGCTCCGCCCATCTCTTCGAGCGTCACTCTTTCGCCTATCACCTCCTCGGCCATCCTCGGCGAGCCGAGATACATAGAGGCGTTGCCATCGACCATAAACACGACGTCGCAGAAGGAGGGGATATATGCGCCTCCCGCAGCCGACGGGCCAAAGAGACAGCAAATCTGCGGCACTTTGCCCGAAAGTTTCACTTGGTTGGAAAATATGCGACCCGCACCACGGCGCCCAGGGAACATCTGCACCTGATCTGTAATTCGCGCGCCAGCAGAATCGATGAGCCAAAAGATCGGCAGTTCGTGGCGCAAGGCGTATTCGGTAAGGCGAATTATTTTCTCGACGGTTCGGGCTCCCCACGAACCAGCCTTGACCGTCGAGTCGTTTGCTACTAGGCACGCCGGGCGCGAGTTCACTCGTCCGACTCCGGTCACGACTCCGTCGGCGGGAAGATCGGTGGCCAGCATGTTGGCCAACAGCCCGTCCTCCACGAAACTTCCTTCATCGAATAGCAACGCCAAACGCTCGCGCACGAACAATTGCTTCTTCGAGGCAAGTTTGTCACGATCCTTTTCCAGATTTCCGCAAAGGGCCCTCGCCGCCCATTCAACACTTGAATCGCGAATTCCGTCAGCGGTCACGAAATCATGGTACTTGTGCAGCGGCGCCGGCTAGCCAACTGGTAGCCCTAGTCCCCTGGCGATCACAAGTCGCTGAATTTCGCTTGTGCCTTCGCCGATTTCAAGAATCTTGGCGTCGCGATAGAAACGGGCCACCGGCAGATCTTCGATAAATCCAGATCCGCCAAAAATCTGCGTGGCAAGGCGGGTTGCGTCCACCGCCGCCTCTGTCGTATACAACTTGGCCATCGCCGCGAGATCTTTAAACGGTTTGTTTTCGTCCTTCAGACGGGCCGCCTTGTACGTGATATTCCTCGAATTTTCGACGCTGACGGCGAGGTCGGCAAGGGCAAAAGAGATACTCTGAAATCTTCCGATCGGACCGCCGAAGGCGTTGCGGGTCTTGGCGTATTCGACCGATAAATCCAGACACGCCTGTGCCAGGCCCAGAGCGAGGGCAGATATCGCGATCCGGCCCCCGTCGAGCATTGTCAGAAAGTTATGAAACCCCTGCCCTGGCTCGCCGAGCAGATTCTCCTCTGGGATCTCGCAGTCGACGAACGACAGGCCGTGGGTGTCGCTGGCATGCCACCCGAGCTTTCGATACGAAGGCTCGACGATGAGCCCCGGTGTTCCGGCGGGCACCAAGAACGCCGAAATGCCCCCGTCTTCGGTGCGAGCAGTCGCCGTGATCACGGACGTGATTTCGGTTCCCGAGTTGGTGATGAACGACTTGGCTCCGTTCAGTCGCCAAGTGCGCGACGCTTGCGAAAATGTAGCCCGCGTCGCTGTTGCGCCGGCATCGCTGCCACCGTCTGGCTCGGTAAGGGCAAAGGCACCGAGCGCGCATCCGCTCACGAGATCGGGCAGAAAATGTTCGCGCTGATCTTCCGACCCGAAAACGTAAATGGGGTTGATGCCGAGACCGACTCCGGCGGAAAGCGTGATACCGATGGATTGGTCGACCCGACCCAACTCCTCGATGGCGATGCACAGCGACGTGAAGTCGCCACCGCCACCGCCCCATTTCTCGGGAAAGATGATCCCGAAGAGGCCGATCTCGCCCAT
>JAYTUM010000092.1:0-7824 GCA_043744575.1 Acidimicrobiales bacterium
TCAGGTTTCTCGCCGTGCTCGAATTATTTAAACAGGGTCGCGTACAGATTGAGCAGGGTGATCGTTTCGGCGACATCGAGGTTCTATGGTGTGGCGGCATCGATCGTTCATTTGATGCAGTTCTTAATATCGATAACTACGAGGGATAAATATTCATGTCTGAAGCCGACTCGCAGAACGCATCCGAGCAAGACCTGACAGCAGAGGTGGTCCGCGCACTCGAGGCCGTACTGCTCGTGGCGATGGAGCCCGTCAGTCCGACATTGTTGGCGCAACTGCTCGAGCAGCCGATAGCAATGATCGAGGCCCTTTGCGTGCGGCTGGCCAGTGCGTATGAAGAAGCCGGCCACGGCTTTCAGTTGTGCAAGGTGGCCGGAGGATATCGATTGCAGTCACATCCAGATGTCGCGGCCTACGTCGAACGTTTTATATTGGATGGGCAGCACGCCAGAGTTTCTTCCGCGGCGCTCGAGACGCTTGCAATCATCGCCTATAAGCAGCCAATCTCTCGAGGTCAGATTGCGGGTATCCGCGGCGTCGATCCCGACGCGGTGATGCGCACCTTGCAGGCGCGAGGCTATATTCACGAGGTCTCGCGCGACGACGGCCCCGGTCAGGCAGTGATGTTCGGAACGACTGAATTGTTTCTTGAGCGCCTTGGTATCAACTCGATTTCGGACTTGCCGCCTATCGCAGACTTTGTGCCCGACGCTTCAGTTGTCGAGGCGCTCGAACACGGTCTGCGAGTTTCGCCGGTCGAATCGTCGACCCCCGAATAGAAATGACGAACGAGGCTGCGCCGGGAGGCGCTGAAATTTCGAGGTCGCGAGACATGGCGACTGGTTCGCCTCGCGACGCGTTGCAAATCGAACCGCATTTAGACGGCGAGCGATTGCAAAAGATACTCGCGCAGCGTGGCTGGGGTAGTCGCCGAGAATGCGAAGAGTTGATCGCCGACGGCCGAGTTGCCGTAAACGGCGAGATTGCCGAACTCGGTCGGCGCGTGCACATCGACAGCGACAAGATCGAAATCGACGGGGCGCCCGTCGGCGTCGAACCCGAGCTTGTCTACTACCTCTTAAACAAGCCGATCGATGTGATCACGACAGCCAAGGACACTCACGACAGGCCCACCGTGCTCGAGCTCGTGCCCAACGATCCGCGCGTTTACCCCGTCGGTCGACTCGATGCCGATACTGAGGGCCTACTGCTGATAACCAATGACGGCGAACTGACACACAGAATCACGCACCCGAGTTTTGGTCTCGAGAAGGAGTACCTGGTGCATGTGCGTTGCGGCGAGCGTGGTGTTGATGAGACCGCGTTACACATATTGCGCACAGGCGTCGACCTCGACGACGGCATGACCTCACCCGCAGACGTCGGGCAGGTGCAGCCCGGCGTGTTGCGAATGGTTATCCACGAGGGGCGTAATCGACAGATCCGCCGCATGTGTCAGCACGTCGGCTATCCGGTCGTGCGCCTGGCGCGCGTTCGCATCGGCCCGATACACGATCGCAACTTGGGACCCGGCGAGTATCGTCAACTAACACTCGCCGAGGTGCGCTCGTTAATTGAAGCCGTCACAGCATGACAGCAAAGGTAGAATTGCTTCGTGAATATCAGGCGCGCCAACGTAATGGGTCTCGGGCTAATCGGCGGATCAATCGGGCTAGCGCTAGCGGAACGGGGTTGGCGGGTTAGCGGCGTTGACAGTAAGCCCGGCTCTGAGGCGGAGGCACTTAGTCTCGGGGCGATTGCCGCTATTGGGCTTGACCCAGACGCAGAGATAACCTTTATCGCGACTCCAGTTTCGGCGATAGTGGGGCAAGCAAAGATCGCGCTGGCCTCGACGTCTGGTGTCGTTACCGATGTGGGCGGAGTGAAGGCGTCGGTATCGGGCGAGATCGATGACCCCCGCTTCGTTGGCGGCCACCCTATGGCTGGCAGCGAGTTGGTCGGCTTGCAAGGATCAGACGGCGGACTATTTGAAGGCGCAGTGTGGGTGCTCACGCCGCGCGAGATGACGGCCGACAGTTCGTTTGCCAAAGTTGCCAAGATAGTCGGCGAACTTGGAGCCGAGATAGTTGTTCTGACCCCGCAGCGCCACGATCAACTAGTTGCGATCGTCAGTCATCTGCCGCACCTCATGGCGGCGACATTGATGGGGCTTGCGAGTAGCAGCGCCGAAGAGCACGTCGCCGTGCTGCGTCTCGCGGCTGGCGGATTTCGCGACATGACGAGGGTTGCGTCCGGTCACCCCGCGATCTGGCTCGACGTGTGTCGAGAGAATCGCGGAGCGATTCTGACTGCGCTCGACGGAATGATTTCCGGACTTGCTTCAATGCGCGCCATTGTTGACAGCGGTGACGACGACGCACTGTTGACGAGATTACAGACCGCACGCTCTGCACGCTCGAACCTGCCAGGGCGGGTGCGCGAATTGCTTGACGTGGTCGAGGTGCGCATCCCAATACCCGACCGCTCAGGCGCGGCGGCCGAGGTATTCACGCTGGCGGCCGAGCTCGGAGTAAATATTGCCAACTTCGAAGTTGCCCACTCGGTCGAGGGTGATCGCGGGATCCTTGTTGTGATCATCGACAAAGCGAGCCAAGACATGTTTCGCGGCGGCCTGATCGCGCGCTCGTTTCGGCCGACAATTCAGATTCTGACATGACTTCTCGCGTGACGGTTCATCCGGTGCGCGGAGTTCTCGATTGCCAGGTTGATGTCCCGGGTTCGAAATCAATTACAAATCGCGCTCTTATTTGCGCGGCGCTGGCGAGTGGCGAATCCGTGATTAGCAATATTGCGCCGGGCGACGACACGACGGCGATGATTGAGGCGCTCAGCGCTCTTGGCGCCACAATTACGCGCAGCGGCGGCCAAGTTCGTGTTTCCTCGCCGATAGATATGTCGAGCAAGCACGAACTTACGCTAAATGCCAACTTGGCCGGCACGACCGCAAGGTTCATATTCGCCGTAGCTGCGTTGCGAAGCGGCGACACGATTGTCACGGGCGGGGCAGCGTTGCTGCGCAGGCCGATGCGCGGTTTGCTCGAGGCGCTGAAAAGTTTTGGCGCCAGAGTCGAATGTCTCGGCGAGCCGTGGCACCTACCCGCACGCGTCAGCGCAGGGGCAAAGCTGACTGACGATGTTGCACTTCTGGCTGATGTCTCAAGTCAGTTCGTCACCGCTTTGATGCTGATCGCTCCGTGCGTCGACCAAGGGTTATCGATTCACCTTACGGGGCGAGTGATTTCTCGGCCATACATCCAGATGACTTGCGAAGTGATGGAGTGGTTCGGGGCTAAAGTCAAATTCGATGGCGATCTGATCACAGTGCAAGGTGGCGGCTACACGGGCAAGAAATTTGATATCGAGCCCGACGCTACGTCGGCATCGTATCCTTTGGCCGCAGCCGCTATCGTCGGCGGGCGAGTTCAGGTACGCGGCGTAACTGATTCGAGCAGGCAGGGCGACGCCCAGTTCGCCGAGATCCTCGGGTTGATGGGTTGCGATGTTGAGTACCACAGTTCGGGTGTGACGGTCTCGCGTAAAATAGGCACCTCGTTGCAGGGAGTGGAAATTGATATGTCAGGCATGTCTGATCTCGTGCCAACTTTGGCCGTCGTGGCGATGTTTGCGAAGACTCCGACGCGAATCGCTGGAGTGGGCTTCATTCGCGAGAAGGAGAGTGACCGCCTACATGATCTTGCACTAGAACTGCGCAAGTTTGGTGGCGTAGTAGACGTAACCGACGATGGTCTTGTCGTCGCACCGTCGGAAATCCACTCAGGTGTGGTTGACACTCATCACGACCACCGCTTAGCGATGGCCCTGGCGCTTGTCGGGTTGGTGTGCGATGGGGTGAAGATCAACGATCCCGAGGTGGTGTCGAAAAGTTGGCCAAGTTATTTTGAGATGATCTCTGCGTTGTAGCTAATTGGCGCTTACGCTCTAGTGATGCCCGAATTGCGTGACAACTTTCTCTTCGAGCCGTTGGTCACCAGGTTGGCACTTAACAACCCGCGGCGTAGCGAGATCTTGAGTCGTCATGCCGCTGCGGTGAGCGCAGGGGTACCGAGTTACGGCGACCCGCTCTCTGGTCTGACGGTAATGACGGCCGCATTTCTGGCCCAAAGAGACTTTTGTTGTTTGAGCGGATGTCGTCATTGCCCCTATGTAATCAACTAGATTGAATCGCTTAGCCGCAGTTGAGGATTGGGTAGGGAGAAATTTTGAGTACTGACCGCGAAATCATGACCTGGGAGTCCTTCGGAGCGGCAAGTCGCGAACTGGCAGTCCAAATCAATGACAGTGGTTATGAGCCAGACATTATCTTGGCGATCGCGCGCGGCGGATTGCTTGCTGCCGGAGCGCTCGGCTATGCGCTCGCGGTCAAGAACACTTACACGATGAATGTCGAGTTCTATACGGGCGTCAATGAGCGATTGGCAGTGCCGATGATATTGCCGCCGGTTCCGAGCCTGATTGATATTAAGGATTCAAAAGTACTCATCGTCGACGACGTGGCCGATACTGGACACACACTGCGCCACGTGCTCGAATTTTGCGAGAATAAATTGGCCGACACGAGACTGGCCGTGTTGTATGAGAAGTCGCATTCGATAATCAAGTGCGATTATGTTTGGAAGCACACTGATCAGTGGATCAATTTCCCATGGAGCGACAAAGAGCCGGTCGCGAAACACCGTACGACGGTGCGCGACGCTTAGACTGTTGCCGATTTGACTCAGCCGTAGTATGTAATTGACGGGTCGAGAAATTGGTTTGTCGCTAGGTCACTAGGTATGACATCGACGACATCGAGACCCTGATCCCTGAAAATTGGTAGCGCTTTGGCGATGAAGTCAAGCATTCGCTCTTCTTCAAAGTCGCCGAATGTTGCGGTCTCGCCGTTGCCGACTATTTCTAGATCTTTCTGGGTTTTGGCGCCATTGGCGGTGTCGCCCTCTGTCTGCGTCCACCAGCTGTCGTATGCCTTAGTGGTCGCGATGATAATCGCGTTGGCGCGCTCTGGCGCGCCTATGTAGTCGATCTGGGCCTGCTGCATCATCGGTACGAGTTTTGTGAGACACGGCGAAAACTCCGCGAGTCGATCAGCGCGAATTGCCAATGACTGCGGGTAGTTTGTCCAGCCGGCATCGTGAATCAACTGATACCCGGTCGTTATTGCGCCGCTATCAAGTACGGAGTACTTGTACGGTTCGGAAGTTGCAAAGCCCTGATGAGCGGCGTCCTCGGTGGCTAGCAGCAGGTTGCCCTGATAGTTGGTGTCGATCTGCTTTGTGGCAAAGTCGCCGATGCTTGTTAAATAGCGCATGAAACTCTGGTCGCCGTACACGTAGACGGTCGAGACCTGCTTGCCGATATCGGCGATTGTCTTGGCGTCGGGATGCTTGGTCGCATCCCATAAGATCACCTGTGGATTTTTGTTGAGGGCCGAAAAGACGGCAAGTGTCGGCGTGTCTTTGTGAGTCTTGATCGCAACGTCAGTACCGACGTAGCCGAACATGATTGCGTCGTCTTGAAACATCTGGGTTACGACCGGAATCTGCAGGAATGGTCCACCCGCACGAATCTCTAGATCTACACCCGTATCCACACCTTGGAAGGTAAGTGACCCGACGACCGCACCGGTATCTTTCGAGGCCGAGTAGTCACTTCCCATCAGCTCGTAGACACCACCATGCTCTGATTCTGGAAACCAATCTGTCTGGACAACTACCTTCGCGGGACAAACGTCAACGAGCGTAACATCGGACGTAATTGTGGTATCCGAAGCGGCGGTGCTCGTATTGGTTGAGGCCGTGTCAGATGTCGAGCCGCCGCAAGCCGTTAGGCCGAGTGCGACAGCCGTCAAGATTGAGATTTTTTTCATTTTCTTCTCCGTTTGTATCTGCCAAGTGGTTATCGAACATTTAATTTTGTGTCTTCGTACCAGCGACCGACCGCCAATTTATAGATCACCCCAAAGATGATAAACAGTGCCAGACCCAAAAGTGCGGCGCAGATTGAAGAAATAAACATCGGTCCGGCCTGGTTATTGATAAAGAAGGTCGTGATCAGTTTGCCGAGGCCTGGGTCGCCCTTGGCGAAGAAGAAGTCGCCGACAATTGCTCCGATTACCGCCAGTCCGGCGGAGATACGAAACCCGCTAAAGATCGCTGGCGAAGCGGCCGGCAGTTGGAGTCGAAACATTCGCCTCGCGCGTCCGACCCGATGTAGTGAAAAGAGATCGTGCAGGTTGCGATCAACGGACTGCAGCCCAAACAGGGTGTTGGAGACGATGGGAAAAATCGAGATGATCACCGTCACGATTACCCGCGCGGCGAAATTGGCGCCGACCAGTCTGATCATCAGCGGTACAAGCGCGATGATTGGCGTCACCTGCAGCGCGATCAGATATGGCCATAGCGCTCGTTCGAGCCAGCGAGCCTGGGCCATGATGATGCCGAGGCCGAGTCCCAGAACGATCGAGATTGCCAGGCCAACGAGGCTTGTCCTGACCGAAATCAGCAGGGCTGTGAATATTTTTTCGCGCGTGATTCCGTTGAAGTCTTCGAAGAGGCGATGCGGCGGAGGGATAATCAGCGGCTTGTTCGAAGCCGGCGAGAAATTGTTCTTGATGCTGTACGCCGTGGCGTACCAGGCTGCGATGAACAGCACAAATACAATCGCCGGGCCAATGAGCGCCTTCGCCCTCGACGCGAAGCGCAGCTTAGACACCGTCACGCGATTTCCGAACGAAGTGCGCCTGAGACCTGCCCGCATACGGCCGCGAACTCGGGCGTGTATCTAATCGTGTGCTGTCGCGGATATTCAAAAGGCACATCGACAATCGCGACGATCGAACCTGGTTGGGGCGTCATTACGGCGACTCGTGCGCTCAGGTATACGGCCTCGGCGACTGAGTGGGTAACGAAGAGCGCGGCGAAGTGTTCTTGCGCATAAATCGCAAGCAATTCGTCGTTGAGTCGCTCGCGAGTCAAATCGTCTAGAGCGCCGAACGGCTCATCAAAAAGAAATACTTCTGGCGCGGTAACCAAAGAGCGGGCTAGCGATGTGCGCATCCGCATTCCGCCCGACAGCTGACGCGGGTACTTGTGCTCTGAGCCTTCGAGGCCCACAACGGTGATTATTTCTGATGTCCGGCGGTCGCGTTCGGCTTTTGGAACGTCATCAAGTTCGAGGAGCAGGTCTATATTGCGCTTCACGTTGCGCCACGGCAACAGCGTGGGATCTTGAAACACGAAGCCGATGTTCGAGCTCCTAACATTGCAGATTCCGCTCGTTGCCGTTTCGAGGCCCGCAGCGATTCGCAATACTGTTGACTTTCCGCATCCGCTCGATCCCACAAGCGAAACGAACTCGCCTTCGGCAACCTCGAGGTTGACATCGCTAAGGGCGACTACATTGGCAGCGAAAGATTTACTCAACCCGCGAAACGAGAGCATCGGCTCGCGCAGCTCGTTCACGACTTCAATTTATCTGCCCTACGCACCCGCAACTCAGTTGTTCCAGAGGTTTCGCGCCCGCAATACTTCCCGTAAAACCCCTGGCCTATCTGTCATGATGCCATCGACGCCGATGTCGAGTACGTGCTGCATCTCGCTGACGTCGTCGATTGTCCAGACGTGCACCTGAAGTCCAGCCTCGTGGGCTGCATCGACAAGGGTCCTGTCGGTAACAGTAATTGGACCGTGCTTGAGCGGTATCTGGGCCGCGTTGGCATTGGGGAATAGCGGCTTGCGGCGCAACCAACTGCGCAATCGCAGACTGGCAACCTCCTTGGGACCC
>JAYTUM010000093.1:0-2027 GCA_043744575.1 Acidimicrobiales bacterium
CGCGAAGTGCGTCAACGAGAGACGACATTCCGCGCAACGGCGCGGCGAACACGGCCTGACCTGCGACTCTGGTACTTACGACCCTGTTCGCGGCGTGCATCAAGCTGCCGCCCTGGGCGACGAGGTCTGCAATCTGGGGCATGCCGAGCAGGCTGAAGCGATCGGCATCAGTGGCGTAGATGCTTCCGACGAGCGGGTCGACGATGCGTTCTAAAACTTGAGCGCCAAATCTATTTCTTATCAACGCGCCAAGGCAATCGTGCGGGTCGTAGGAGCCGCGTAACTTGGCGATCAGCGGTTCGAGCGAGGCGCGAACCTTGGCGCTCGACGATAGCAATTTTGTGTTGTAGATCGCGTCGCGTGTGGCGGGGATGCCGAGCAATGTTGGCTCGGGGACGTCGTGCAAACGCTGATTCCAGATGTAGGCGCTGCCGGTAGCAGGTTCGGTGAGTTCGCTGCCGAGATTCATCTGCCTCGCCAGATCGAGCGCGGCCGGTGCGCGAATTAAAAATGCATCAGCCGATTCATCAACCGAACGCAGGCCCGCAAATGGGCTGGCGCTAATCACGCCGCCGATGCGTGGCAGCAATTCGAGAATCGTGATCTGCGGTCGCGGTGAGCGTTGACCGAGCGCGTAGGCGGCGGTGAGACCCGAGATGCCGCCGCCGATTACGACGACTCGTTTGGGGCTTAGGCCTGCCGACGAGTTGGTCATCTAAGTAGTTTTACTTAGATCGCATTCGCCGCAATAACTCGTTGGGCGAGGGCGGCCATCACGATCGAGTCGTCATTGACGCATTGAGTGCGGGCGAAGGCCAGTCCTACCTTGGCGGCGTGATTGCTGGCCTCGATGTCGAGGTCGTAGAGCACCTCGAGGTGATCGGCGACGAAGCCGCACGCGCTGACGACTACGCCGTCGTAGTCATTACTGACGGCGAGTGTGTCGATGGCGAGCAAAATATCGGGGCCGATCCACGGCTCGGGCGTGCGGCCTGCGGATTGCCAGGCGATGCCCCATTGTGGGCCCTCTGTGAGGTCGAGCTGTTTGGCGACGGCGACAGCGGTCGAGCGCAATTCGTCTGGGTAGGGATCTCCGTCGTCGATAATACGTTGCGGCAGTGAGTGCGCGGTGAACAAAACCTTGGTGCGCGCCGCAGGCGTTTTGAGTTCGGCCAACTTGTCTTCGAGTTCGTCCGAAATGAAGTTGACGAAAGCCGGCTCGACGGCCCAACTGTCGATGCCGATCACCGCGATGCCGTGCGGCGTGGCTGCATCGGCGGCGCGCGAAATGTATTGGCCGATTGAGTACGACGAATAGTGCGGCGCGAGCACGAGCGCGATTATTTTTCTGAAGCCGTCCTTGGCGAGGTCGGCGACTGTCTCTTCGATCTTCGGGCCGGCGTGCTTGAGGCCGAGTTGCACGTGAAACTTTTGCGGGGCGCTTGCGTCTAGTGCCGCTTGCAGGGCGTCGCGTTGGGCTTCGGTACGCGCTGCCAACGGCGAGACGCCTCCGATTGCTTCATAGCGCGCGACTAGATCAGCGAGTTGCCCTGGCGTAGGCACGCGACCGCGGCGGATGTCTGTGTAGTACGGCAAGATCTCTTCGCGCGATCGCGGAGTGCCGTAGGCCATCAACAACACCGCCGTTTTATTTATGCTCATTTAGTTGCCGTTCGTTCGTGAACATGTCGCACGACAGCGGCAAGCACCTCGGGATTGGTGGCCGGCTGAACTCCGTGACCGAGGTTAAAAATGTGGCCAGGGTTACCGGAATTGTCGGCGAGAACGGCGTCCACTCCACGCAACGCGGTATCGACGTCGCCCAGCACGAGCTCTGGGTTGAGGTTGCCCTGCACAACCGTGTTCGCGCCGAGGCGGCGGCGCGTATCGGTAATCGTGCTGCGCCAGTCGAGACCAATCACGCTCGGCCCGGCCTCGAACATCGCTTCGAGCAGGTGATCGCATCCGACTCCAAAATGAATTCCAGGCGCGCCCGGGTGCGAGCCGCGCAATTCATCAAACACGAG
>JAYTUM010000094.1:0-2025 GCA_043744575.1 Acidimicrobiales bacterium
CAATTGCAACGACATCGAGACGATGACCAACTTTTGGGCGGCAGCCCTTGGTTATATTCAACGCGGCGACGTGGGCCACTTCCGATCTATCGTCTCCCCAGGGAATGACGAGCCGCGAATAATTATGCAACGCGTGCCCGAACCCCGCGGTGAGAAGAACCGATTGCATATTGATATTCATGCCGACGATATTGAGGCCGAGGCAATTCGAATTGCGAAACTTGGTGCGCGGCGCGTCGACGCGACGCCTATTGACGAGGTCGGAAGTCGCTGGATCCGGATGCTCGATCCTGAAGGCAATGAATTCTGCATTGTGGAGGCCCGCGGTTAACCCGCGACCGCCGCGGCTTCGGCCCTAAACTGATCTCCATGTCAGCACGCTCGCGAAACCTGCCCCGCCGTTCTTGTTTAGCAATTCCAGGTTCGTCTGAAAAGATGATGGGCAAGGGACCTGGCACAAATGCTGACATGGTGTTCTTAGATCTTGAAGACGCAGTCGCGCCAAAAGAAAAGGAAGCGTCGCGCAGCAAGATCGTGACCGCGATAAAGACGCTCGACTGGGGCGACAAAGTCTTGTGCGTGCGCATCAATGACTGGTCGACAAAATGGACGGCCTACGACATTATGGAAGTCGTCGGAAACGCAGGTGAACGTTTAGACGAAATAATGTTGCCCAAGGTAGAGAACGCGGCGCAGATCGTCGCCGCCGACTTGTTGCTGCGGCAGGTCGAGATCGCCAGCGGCCTACTGGTCGGGCACATCGGCATTGAAGCGCAGATCGAGACCGCCCGCGGGCTGATCAATGTCGAAGAGATCTGCGCCGCTAGCAAGCGCATTGAAACAATAATTTTCGGGCCGGCCGATTTTTCGGCGAGCATGGAGATGCCGGTGCTCACTGGCGGCGTACAGATTTCCGATTATCCTGGCGACCACTTTCACTACGTATTCAGCAAAATTTTGATGTCTGGTCGCGCCAATGGCTTGCAAGTGATCGACGGGCCGTTCTTGCACGTTCGCGACAACGACGGCCTACGCGACTACAGTAAGCGCGCGCGTACGCTCGGCTTCGACGGCAAGTGGGCGCTGCACCCTGACCAGGTTGACGTGCTCAACGACATATTTTCGCCAACCCAGGATCAATTTGACAAGGCATGGCACATCTTGGACGCGTACCGCCTCGCTACCGAAGACGACGGCAAGGGTGCAGTAATGTTTGGCAACGAAATGATCGACGAGGCCAGTCGCAAGATGGCGCTCAAGTTTATTTCGCGCGGCGAACGCGCCGGCCGCACCCGCTCACCGCATGAATAGTTCCCATTTCGACGCAATCCTCTTCGATGCGGGCGGCATCCTCGTCATTCCAGACCCCGTCACTATCGGCACGGTCGTGCGCAAGTTCGGCGGCGCTGGCCTCGTAGAGCAGTTGATTCGCGCGCATTACGCGGGCATGGCTTCCCTGGATGAATTCGCCGCGCGCCAAGCGAGCGGGTCGATCGAGGCCTATGGTTGGGAGCCGTACTGCGAGGCATACATGTTCTCGGCCGGTGTTCCAGATGCGCAATGTCGGGCGGCGGCAGCGGATCTGCTCGACCATTATTTCTCGCCGTTTTTATGGCGCTTCCCGCTGCTCGACTCCGTGGCGGCGCTGTGGCGGTTGCACCTCAAGGGCGTACCTATCGGAGTTGTCTCGAATGCGTCTGGGCAGATCGAGCAACTGTTGGCCAATCAGTGCGTTGCTCAGGTTGGAGCGGGCGCAGGCGTGCCCGTGTTGACAGTGACAGACTCGCGCGTTGTCGGCGCCGCCAAGCCCGACCCGAAGATTTTCGATAACGCGGTTGCCTTGCTGGCGACGATGGGGGTCAACAAAGATCGCGTTGCCTACGTCGGCGATTCGTATGTCAACGATATTTGCGGGGCGCGCAACGCCGGGCTTATACCGATTTTGTTTGACCCGTACGATGACCAGGCTCACCAAGACTGCGAGCGAATCAGGTCGTTACGCGAACTGACTTAAGTGCGAATCTA